>CANMZR010000311.1 GCA_947502375.1 Polyangiaceae bacterium | reverse complement strand
TCGGCTGGAATGTGAACGCCCACTTTATCGCGCAGCGTCCCGGCCTGAGTGCAACGGGCCAGCAGTCGCCCGCCTGCCGCCTCGACGACCTCAATGTTCACCCGGCCATCATCGAGCAACAGCACATCGCCTACGTGCAGATCTTCCGCGAGGCTGGGGTACTGAATCAGTACGGTATCCGGGGCCGCCACGGCGTTCGCGCTGTCGGTCTCCGCGAGCGCGACCTCTTGACCTAGCTCAAGTGTGAAGGTCCCGCCTTCAAAGCGTCCCGTTCGAATTTTTGGACCGCAGAGGTCCTGAAGGATCGCCACTTCTTTGTTACAGCGCTCAGCGGCTGTGCGCACGCGGCGGATACGTTCGCCGTGTTCTTCATGACTGCCATGCGAGAAGTTGAGGCGCGCGACGTTCATGCCCGCTTCGATGAGTTCGACGAGCACTTCGGGCGAATCCGACGCCGGACCGAGCGTGCAGATGATTTTAGCCTTACGAATCGCCACGGCCGCAGGATGGCATGACCCGAGCGACGTCGGAAAGGATGTTGTGCTTGACCCACGAATCGGCGTCCGTCAAAACCGCTTCATGCTCTCTCGCGACTCGCACGGACGCGCCCTGGTAGCTGGACGCCTCCTCACCGATATTCTTGTCGAGGCTGGGGCAGAAACGCCCGCGTATGTTTACGACCTGGGGGCGATGGCGAGGGAAGCCCGGGAACTCATTCTGGCTTTCGGGGACCAACCACAGCTCGTCGCTTACGCGGTGAAGGCCAATAGCGCGGGGGCCGTCATTCGGACCCTAGGCGCTGCCGGTTGCGGGGCCGAAGTAGGGTCGGGCGCGGAGCTCGAGCTCGCCTTGCGCGCCGGCATCGAGCCGGCCCGTTTGCTGCTTTCCGGAATGGGCAAGTCGGCTCTTTCCATCGACGCGGCCCTCATGGCTGGCGACCGGGGGATCCTCGCTATTCAAGTCGACTCCGTGGACGAGCTCGCGCGGATCGCGAACCGCGCCAGGACCCTTGGACGCCCCGGCCGGGTGGCCTTACGACTCAACCCCGGAGTGATGGCGGAAACCCACGAGGCCATTGCAACCGGGCACGATGACGCCAAGTTCGGCATCGCGATGCGCGACCTTGACGCGGCGTTCGAGGCCCTCGACCGCGAAGGAGCGGCCCTTCAGCTCGTCGGCATCGGCGGTCACGTTGGCTCGCAACTCGTTCGCACGGATGACTACCTCGAAGGTGCGCGCGCGGTCCTCGGTGTCGCGGTCACGCGGCCCGGTCTCGAGCTCGTGGACTTCGGTGGAGGCTTTGGAATCGATTACGGCGACGGCTGCGCGGTTCGGCCAGCCGATTTCGCCCGAGCCGCTTCCAAGCTGGCACGCGAAGCCTTGCCTGGCGTCACGCTGGTGGTCGAGCCAGGACGCTCGCTCGTCGGGCCGCATGGCATTCTCGTCGCCTCACAGGTTGCAACAAAACAAAGCGGGGCTCGGCGCTGGCTCGTGCTCGACACCGGAATGACCGACCTCCTTCGGCCCGCCTTGTACGGAGCGCGCCATCGCATTGAAGCACTGCTAGCCGCACCGGAACCGAACGCGTTGTCGTGGCGCGTCGTCGGCCCGGTTTGCGAATCGACCGATGATTTTGGCGAGTTTGCGTTAGGAGAGCCACCGCCTCGGCAGGTCGTCATCCGCGATGCTGGGGCTTACGGTTACACGATGGCAAGTCACTACAACGGACGCGGCTACCCGACCGAGGTCTTTGTGCACGAGGACGGCCGAGTCACCACGAGCCGCGCCAACAGCGCCACGAGCTGGGTCGACGCTCGCTCGGCGACGTAAAGCGCCACTTTAGCCATGGCGCGCGCGTCCCGAGGCCGTGCCGTCAGCCTGGGGGACCACGCGGGATCGACGCGACTTCGTCTTGAAGACGGGCTAATCTCCTGCGCCGTGCTCCTTCGTGATCCGGTTCATGGGCTCATCTCGTTCGAAGAGGAGGAAGAGTCCATCATTCCCCGTCTGCTCGAGGCTCCCGAGGTTCAACGCCTGCGCCGCATCCGTCAACTCGGCCTGACGAGCCTCGCCTTCCCGGGAGCCGAACACACACGGTTTTCCCACGCACTCGGCGCTGCGCATGTGATGCAGCTTTTTATCGCGCGTCTGCGAAAAATTCACGATCAACTCCCCTTCTGGCAGCGCCTCACGAGCGAGCGCGCACGGGACGCGTTGGCTGCCGCGCTGCTGCACGACGTCGGGCATGGTCCGCTTTCACACCTCTTCGAGGACGCCGTCGCCCACGCGACCGGAAAATGCCGATTGCACGAAGAGTGGACGGAACAAATGTTGCTCGACGAAAGCACCACGGTCCATCGCATCCTCGCTGCCGACGACTCGGAGCTCCCGCGCAGGGTCGCAGGCCTCGTTCGCGGCGAGCACGAACTGCCATACCTCGCGCGCGCAGTCAGCGGCACTTTTGACGTCGACCGCTGCGACTATTTGCTGCGTGACGCACATGCAACCGGCGTGAGCTACGGGGACTATGACCTGCCCTGGCTCTTGCGAAGCTTGCGTTTCGGACCGAGTACGGACGGCGCGCCGCCGGGGCTTGCGATCGATGGACCCAAGGGAATGAACGCCATCGAGTCCTTCATTCTGGCTCGCCTTTTCATGTTCCAACAGGTCTACTTTCACAAGTCCACACGGGCCGCCGAGTGGATGATCCGGGCGATCTTGAGGCGCGCCATTCACCTCATCCAAGACGGAACACGCCTACCCGCCGTGCCCCGCGCCATGCTCGCCTTCGCGGCCGGCGACACGCCCTCATTGGGGGACTACCTCGCCCTCGACGATCAGGCACTGCTCGAGACGCTGAACCAATGGCGGGAAGCCGCGGACCCCGTACTCGCCGATCTCTGCCGCCGACTGCACGCACGGGTGCTCTTCAAAACGGAGGAGCTCTACGGAGCCGCACAAAACCCGGCGCAGCGAGAGCACGCTTACGCGATCGTGCGCGACCTGTCCGAAAAGGCAGGACTCGCGCCCGATTACTACACGGGGTTGGACATCGCGAAAGACACGCCATACGAGGAAGATCGCTCGCTCACCGTGATATTCGGCTCAGGACCGCCACGACGCGCCGCTGAAGTTTCGTTCGTCCTCGACCGCTTGCGTGATGAGACGTTGTCGCGTGTACGAGTCGTATTTCCTGGGGAATTGAGACAAGGGGTTCGTGACGCACTGCAATCGGTGAGCTGAGATGCGTCCAGGCAGGTACTCGCAAAAGACCACGTCGTGGGGACGCCTCGTGCGCCGAGGTTCGGCTGCCAGCGCGCTGGCACTCGGAATGCTCCATGGCGTGTCGACCGCTCGAGCGAAAGACGGCGCGTACGGCCGTCTCGACGGTGACGTAGCAGTCACGGGCGAGCTCGCAATCGTAGCCGGCGAGGACGGTGCCGCACTCGGCCTACGAGCGGCCGGCAGCTACCTCACCATGGCCGGCATGTACGTCGAATACGACGAAGGCCTTCACAGCCCCGGCCAACGTCTGGGACGCCGATTCTCGAGCGGCGTCGAGGTCCGTCCCCTGTTTCTCGCGCGGTTCGTCAACGACCTTGAACAGGGCCCTGCGCTCGTCGATCTGTGGCTTGATTCCATCGGTTTGAGCGTTGGGACATTCATCGCGTGGCAGCCGCCGACCGAGTGCCCAACGGGCTGCCAATCCGACGGACTCGAGGTCAGCGTCGGGATGGCGCTACCGCTGCTTTCGCGGGCGAATGGGCCATTCATCGCGCTCCGTGGGGGCGCACGTTTCGTCTTGAACGCGCCCAGCGCCACCGTAGCCGACGAGACCTTGCCTTTCGCCGCCCTTTCATTCGGGTTCGAGCGACTCGCAGAGACCGGCCTGCTTGCACGGACCCCATGAAGCTCGCAACGCTCGGCGATGGGGCTATACTGCGGGCGTGACAAAGTTGTCTCGAAGGTTGACTTGGGGCTGGGTGATGGCGCTCGCGACGTGGACGGCGTCCGCATACGCCGGAGATTTGGTCGTCAAAGCAGGCGAAAGTGCAACGCTTACAGGCGATCACGTTTACGGCAAGGTCACCATCGACGGCACCATTTTGGTTGGAAAGTACGATGGCAAAGACCCGAACTCGGGTTGGCTTCGTCTGAGGGCCACCACCATCTCAATCGCCAGCGGTGCGCGCATCGACGCCAACGGTCGCGGGTACCGCGGAACACTCGCGGGCGCCGAAGGCAATGACGTCGAAGGCATTGTACTGGGCGCTGGAAAGTCACCGAGCCCGCCCACTCCCGAAGACGGTGCACCCCTCGCCGGCGGCGGGGGCGCTCACATCGGCAACGGCGGGACCGGAGGCCTGGTCGAGATGAAGGGCAACCCGCCAAAAGCGACGTGCACTGCGGACCAGGTGTCCGCTGGTGGCAAGTCTTACGACGACGCGACGATGGCGTTCGTGCTCGTGAATCCCCAAAAAGGCATGGGCAGCGCAGGTGGCACGAGCCACGCGGGCTCTCCAAATGCAACGAAAAACATTCAGGGCGGTAACGGCGGCGGAGCCGTGGTGCTGGAAGCCGGGAAAATCGAGCTTCTCGGCGCGATCGAGGCGAACGGAATGGGCTTCAGCCAACCGCTACTAGGCGCGAGCGCAGGCGCGGGCGCCGGTGGCACGATCTACGTGCACACTCACCTTCTGACCACCGGCATGGACACTCGCCTCAAGGTCGACGGGGGTATCGGGATGGTCGGGAATCTTATCGGCGGCAGCGGCGGCGGTGGGCTCATCGTGCTCGCGTCGAAGGAGTCACTTCCCCTCGGTCAAGTCAGCGTAAGCGGCGGAGCGAGCCCCCAAGTTGCGTGCTCAGGCGCAAAGGGGGCCGATGGCACCCTCTACCAACTGGACCCGGGCCCCTGCCCGGACATCGATGGCGACACGTACAGCAACATCGAGTGCGGTGGTGACGACTGCAACGATGCGGACAACACCATCCACCCGAGCAGCCCCGAGCTCTGTGATGGCATCGATCAGGATTGCAGTGGCACCGCCGACGATGCCGATGACGCAACGATGTGCCTCAAGAACGAGACTTGCCAAGCTGGCCAGTGCGTACCCCTGCCCCCGCCGCCCATCGATCCAAACAGCGGAACGTATAGCCATCTGGCACTCGAAGGAGGCCTCTGCAGTTGGTCCGCCGGTCGAAGCCGCCCATGGTGGTCCGCCGTGGCGCTGGGCCTTGCCCTGTTCGGACTACGCCGCTCCCGCCGCCGGTGAGTTGGCGCCCTACGCCAGTTTTCCATGGCAGCGATGTTTTCCATGGCAGCGATGTTTTTCGGGCGGCTGCGATGTTTTCTCAAGGCAGCGATGTTTTATGCCTTCACTCTGCCTCTTGCCGTCTGAGGCCAACAAGCCAAGACTCCGCGTTCCATGAAGGAAGCTAAGACGGCACTCGAAATGTATCGGATGATGCAGCTCATCCGACGCTTCGAGGAAGAAGCAGCGCGCGCTTATTCGCTCGGCAAAATCGGCGGATTCTTGCATCTCTACATCGGGCAGGAGGCGATCGCCGTGGGCGCAGCGCAGGCCCTGAAGCCGACCGACAGCGTCGTGACCACCTACCGCGATCATGGCATCGCGCTCGCTCGTGGGATGACGTCGAACGCCGGCATGGCCGAGCTTTACGGCAAGGTCACGGGGTGCTCAAAGGGGCTTGGCGGCTCGATGCATTTTTTCGACGTCGAACACCGAATGTATGGCGGTCACGGCATCATCGGCGCACACCTGCCACTCGCTGCGGGCATCGCTTTCGCGTCAAAATACACGGGCGACGGTGGCGTAACGATGGTGTTTTATGGGGACGGCTCCGCCTCCATCGGTGCGACCCACGAGGCCATGAGCCTCGCCGCCTTGTGGAAGCTGCCGATCGTCTTCAT
>CANMZR010000310.1 GCA_947502375.1 Polyangiaceae bacterium | reverse complement strand
CGGCAACCCTCGCACGCGTTTGGGCGGGGACCTGGGGAACGCCTTACGGCATCGGACAGGTCCTTTTCAAAGCGACGCCGCTCTTGTTGACGGGAATGGCCTTCAGCGTCGCCCTGCGCGCTTCACTTTTCAACATCGGAGTCGAGGGGCAGCTCGCGCTCGCTAGCCTCGCCGGCGCGTGGGTTGGGACGAAGCTCGGCGCCGAAGTGCCCTGGTTTTTCGCGCTGCCACTCGTGCTCGGTACCGCCGCAGCCGTCGGTGCCGGTTATGCAGCCATTGCTGGGCTGATGCGCGCAAGGCTCGGCGTGCACGAGATCATCACGTCGATCATGTTGAATCGCTGCGCGGACGTATTTTTACCCTGGGTGTTGGCAATCGGTCTCAGCGTCGACGGCGTCCGTACGTCCGCCATCGCACCGGGGGCGCAGCTCCCCGGCCTCCACCGTTGGTTCCCGTCTTTTCATGGGAGCGCCGCGAGCCTGGCGTTCCCAATTGCCGTAGCGCTCACGTTCGGCGTTCACGCCTGGTTGCGGCGCTCGCGAGCGGGCCGCGAGTTTGAGTGGATTGGCCAGGGTGCCAGCGTGTGTGAGGCGCAAGGCATCGATACCCGACGGCGGTACGTGCAAGCGATGCTCATCTCGGGGGCGCTCGCTGGGCTCACCTTGATGGGCACCGTTCTCGGCTACAAGGGCTACTTCGAGCTCGGCCTCGGCGCGGGCGCAGGGTTTTCAGGCATCGCGGTGGCCATGCTCGGACGCGGCGGTCCCATGCAGCTGCTCGTCGCGTCACTCCTTTTCGGCACTCTTGCGCAAGCCGGCCTCGCCATCAACGCACGCGTCCCGAGAGACGCGATGGGCGTGCTCGAAGCCGTGGTCATCCTCCTGATGGGAGCCGCCACCTTCGCGGGTGCGAATGCCACAACGCCCTTGAAGCCCTCCGCTCCCGCAAAAAAAGGCGAAGCTTCATGAGCTTGCTTTCGCTGACGACAGTAGGCGAAACACTGCGAATGGCAGCGCCCTACGCTTGTGCGGCGGTCGCCGGCGTCTGGGCTGAGCGCGCTGGGGTCATCCAGATCGGGCTGGAGGCCGTCCTTCTGTCGAGTGCCTTCGCGTCCGTAGCCGGGACCCTTGCCTCCGGCAGCCCGGTCGTGGGCGTCCTTGCGGGGATTGCGACGGGTGTGCTCATCAGCGCAGCTCACGCCACGCTGGTCCATCGCACGCGACTCGACGCCGTGGTCGGCGGGATCGCCTGGAACCTGCTCGCGTATTCCGGAACGCGGCTCGGTCTGCGGGCACTCTACGACAGCGCGTCAAACTCGCCTTCGATCGTTGGATTTCGCTTGGGTCCGACGGGCAACGAAGGCTGGCAAGTGCTCCTCCGTGTCCTCTTGGATCCGGTCAGTTGGCTCGCCATCGCGGCGCTCGTCGCGAGCCCTTACGTCTTGAATCGAACGCGCCTCGGACTGCGCATTCGAGCGGTGGGCGAGAACCCATCGGCCGCTCGGGCCGCCGGGCTCGACGTCGGCAGAACGCGCCTTACGGCACTCTGCATCTCCGGTGCCATCGGTTCCATTGGCGGCATTCACCTCGCCTTTGACCAGCATCGCTTCGAAGCTGGAATGAGCGCCGGTCGTGGGTTTATCGCACTGGCGGCGGTGGTGCTTTCGGGATGGCTACCCGGCCGCGCTGCGTTGGCGTGTCTCGTGTTCGCGTTCCTCGAAGCCCTGCAGTTCATCTTGCAAGACCTCGGTCAGGCATCCAAAGCGATCACCCTCGTGCAACTGCTTCCGTACGTCACCGCCCTCATCGTGCTCGGCCTCGGCGCTGGTCGCCTTAGGGCACCGGGCGGTCTAGGCCGGCACGCGGACGGCTGAGCCTCTGCGAAAGCAGCACCTACCCATGACAGCCACCCCGACCCATGACGAACACGGCTGGCACGTCGGCACGGTCGAGCCCTGGGCTTCGGCTGCGAGCTACACGGTCTTGTCTCCCGAATCGACGAGCGTCTTTGCACTCGAGCGCTGGGCGCACCAAGCTCGCCGTTTTTTTGGAACGCAGCTCACGGGAGGGCCGCAAAAACACTATGAAAGTGGCTGGCCACGCTTCGACTCGGGGACGCTCGAGCTTCAAGAGGGCGAAAGCAGTCCGCGTCATTCCGTCCGTATCCAGACGCTACCGCGTGATCGCGCTTCGGCGCTTCTCGAGCAGGCCCGCATTGGGGTGGTCCAGATGGGCGGGGCGGGCTTTGACGTGTTGGTCGCCCGAACGAACCGCGTGTGGCAATTTCAATGCGCAGAACAACATGCGCCAACGAGCGGCTCGCTGCTGGCAGCGGCAATCATCGCCTCGGTTGCGCTTGGCCCAATCCTCGCGCCGGACGGCGCACTCTTCGGCGTCAAGACCGCGCGCGAACGTCTCGCGTCACGGCCTCGCTGAAGGCCTCGCTGAAGGCCTCGCTGAAAGGCTCGCTCAGCGGCCTACCCATCCCGAAGCCGCGGGTCGGAAGATGGGTCCAATGGCCCCGAGCACGAACTGCACCAGCGCAGTGTCGAGACTTGACGCAAAGGACACCTGGGTTTCATTCACGCGGACGTCGAGGTTGGTGGGTACGGCACCTCCAAAGGGCGACAGAAACGTCACCAGCGCCGCCAGCTCCCGCATCTGGACGAGTGAAGCTGCGCCACGATTGGCCGCATCCGCGTCACCATAATCGAGCGTGCCGACGACATTGATACCCGGCGTTTGAAAATTCCCGAGCATTCGTAGCCTGGATACGCCGCTAAGGAACGGGACCTGCTCGGACGCCGCCAGCCCAACTCCCTGTTTCGCGATAGCGCCTCCAAGTGCAAAAGCCGGCTTTGGATCGAGCAGCAGTTCCGCCATCCATCGCTCCAACTCATGCGTGATTTTTCCTGAGCGAAGGCGGTCGAGTGCGCGACGCATCCCGGTCTCGTCACCGGAGAGAATCGTGCGCGGCGTCAACACCACGAAGCCCACGTTCGCCACCGTAAAAATGTAATAGCCGCCGTAAAAGGTCCGAACGAGTTGGCTCCCCGAGGCCGTCGGCGCCCGATTTTCCGCAGCCCGCGCGATCGAAGCGACATCGAAGTTCCCTTGAAGCACCGCACAGAAATCAGCGCCTTGCATCGCGTAAACTGCCGCATAAACGCGCTCGACGTCCCTGGCCGGGTCGAAGTTTGATTCCCGACCGAGCGGCAGCACCTGCTGAACGACGGCGGCGGTCGTTCCACCGAGCGACGTCGAGAAAAGCGCTCGTGCATTCAACTGACCGGTGATGAGCGCCCCTGACGGCAACAAGCCGAGGGGATTCGAGTCAATTTTTTCCGGAGGGACCTGAACTCCGCCGACGAGCACGAGCGCTTCTTCCTTTCGGACGCACCCGAAGCTGGCCGTAAGCAACCAGAAAAGAAGGACGAAGCACCTCACGCGCGGCACTTTACACCAAAGCGTACGCCGTAAGATTTGAAGCCGAGAATGTCCCCGACGGAAGGCTGGCTTGGACCTCGCGGGCGGAGCCGTCCGGCAGACCGGCGTGAAAAAAAGTTGGCGGCCCGCCACCCATCCGTTAGCGGGCGCCATGGGCTGCGGAGCCAACATCGACGTATTTACTGGAAATAACGATGGCACGACGTTCGCATTGCATGCGCTGCCATGAGCGACACGCCTCCCATCCGTCAAGCCACCGCGCTCACCGTCGCACTCAACGGCCTCGATGCAAGCCTCGTGCGCGTCGAGGTTGACTGCGCGCGCGGCCTTCCTTGCTTCAACATCGTTGGACTTCCGGAGGCCTGTGTCCGCGAAAGTCGAACGCGGGTGCGAGCGGCCCTACGCCACCTCGACATCGAGTTGAACGAACATGCGGTGACTGTCAACCTCGCGCCGGCCGATCTCAAAAAGAGCGGTAGCGCTTTCGATGTCGCCATCGCCTGCGCGGTGCTCGGAGCACTCGGCGTCATTCCGAAAGATTCCCTCGATGGCATTGTGATGCTGGGTGAACTTTCGATAAGCGGCGAAGTGAGACGAGTTCGTGGGGTGCTGCCTGCCCTCATCGGCGCCGGAATGCAGACTTGCAAGAGCGCGCTCGTCCCACACGCCAACGCGGCCGAAGCCCGCAGCATCGGTGGACTTCGCGTCCACGTTGCGAACCACATTCTCGAGGTTGCGGCTCACTTCCGCGGCCAAACGCTGCCCGAAGCGAAGGACGTCCCGCAGACAACGAGCATCGCCCCGGCGGACATCGGTGATTTTTCGGAGGTTCGCGGACAATTCGCCGCGCGACGTGCGCTCGAGATCGCCGCAGCAGGTCATCACAACGTTCTTATGATGGGTCCCCCTGGTACAGGCAAAACGATGCTCGCTCGCCGATTGCCCTCTATTTTGCCACCGATGACGGAAGCCGAGGCGCTGGAGGTCACGTCGATTCACTCGCTAGCGGGACTTCTTCCGGTGTCTCACGGGCTGGTCGAGCAGCGGCCATTTCGGGCCCCGCACCACACTGCGAGTGCGGCGGCTCTCTTCGGCGGCGGTAGCACGGTGCGCCCAGGAGAAATCACTCTTGCCCACAATGGCTGCCTATTTCTAGATGAATTGCTGGAATTTCAGCGACATGTCATCGACGGCATGCGTCAGCCGCTGGAAGAAGGCAGTGTGACCATCTCGCGTGCTCGCTACTCGGCAACCTTTCCATCGCGCTCGCTCCTGGTCGCCGCAGTCAACCCCTGTCCCTGCGGCTACCACGGTACCAAAGGCGTCCGTGCCTGCCGCTGTTCGCCGGAGAAGGTGTCGCGCTACCGCTCGCGCTTGAGCGGTCCCATTCTTGACCGGATCGATCTGCACGTCGGCCTGGCGCCCGTCTCGATGGAGGACCTGTCAGGAGGCACCGTCGGGGAGTCTTCGAGTGCAATTCGTCAGCGAGTCGTGGCGGCACGCGCTCGTCAACGCGAGCGTTTTTCGGAGAATCGGACCTCGAAAGCCTACAATGGCGAGCTGTCGGGAACGGACCTCGAACGGACAGCCCCCCTCTGCGCGGCCTCGAAGCGACTTATCGAACGCGCGATGAGCACGATGGGCCTCAGCGCTCGCGCGTACGTGAGACTGCGACGGGTTTCCAGAACCCTCGCTGACCTCCGCGGCGATGAACACGTGAGCATCGACGACGTAGCCGAGGCGATTGCCGGACGCGCTCTCGATCGTGATTCCGACACACTCAGGCTGGCATCGTGATGCCGAGCTCGTCGCCGAGGCCTTTCACGCGCCTTTATTGGGATCCCAGAGCATTTCCGGCAGCCCGGCCACCTGGCACGCCCAGCGACTCCAGACGAAGAACGCATCGCTCAGTCGGTTCAGATACGCGATGACCAGTGGGTCAATCTCGGCCTGCTCCCGAAGTGCGACACAAGCGCGCTCGGCCCGGCGACACACCGTTCGCGCGATATGCAACTCGGCGTTGAGACGCGAGCCCCCTGGCAGCACGAACGAGCGCAGCGAAGGGAGTTCCGCGTTGCAGCGATCCATCTCGACCTCCAGAAACTCAACGTCCTCCTGCCTAATTCGGGCCTGCAACGGATGCACATCCTCGGGAAGGGTCGCAAGAATGCTCCCGGCGTTGAACAACTCGTGCTGCACCTTCACCAGAACCGGTGCCAGTTCGAGCAGCCGCGGGGTCGCGACTCCCGCTTCACGGAGCGATTCGCGGGCGGCCCCAAGGAACGAATTCAACTCGTCCAAAGTCCCGTACGTTTCGATGCGCAGGTCCCGTTTGCTCACGCGCTGTCCGCCGACGAGGGCGGTCGTCCCATCGTCTCCGATCCGCGTGTAAACCCGCGTGATGACGATCTTGGGCGCGAACGCGACGGCCCAGACCCCACCCGCGGCCTGCGGGTTAACGAACGCCTCCGTCCGAACCTCGCTGGCCAAC
>CANMZR010000309.1 GCA_947502375.1 Polyangiaceae bacterium | reverse complement strand
TTGCGCAGCGCTCGGTCGCTCAACTGCGTTTTGCGGGAAGTGCCGGCATGCTCGTTTCTGACGAGCTTTGAGATACCCCGCGATTCAGCACGATATTTCGCCCGGCTTCGCGCCCCTTGGCTCGTGCATCGCTCGGCTCCTGTCCCCGTAAACGGACGCTGCGGACGTGGGGATGGCGTTGCTTGTAAAATCGATGCAAGTCGGCGTCCCCAAGCCAGATGAGGCCGCGCTCCGCGGAGGATTTCTTTTCGGTCGCGAGTCGTTCGCGAAAACCCTCCATCACGCCGGCAAGGTAGGTGCGGCGCTCTCGATTCGAGCGCTCGTCGTGGCTCTGGACATGTTCCAGCCACAACCTTTCACTCGTATCCAGCATGAAGGCGTGAACGTAACCCGCGATGTCGAGATTCTCCGGTGACCCACACAGCTCGAGCACGTTCCCGCGCTTGCCATCCTCCGGGCGGTAGGCGGCGACCCAGATCGCTTCGACAAAGAAGTGTTCCCCCAGAATCCCCCCAAGAATGTGCTCGTGTTCTTGCACGCGGCCCTTGGGGCTCCCGAGCTGTCGGTAGCCGTAGCGTTGCCGGCCGGGACGTTCCGACATCGCGATGTTGTGTTTCAACATCAGCTTTTGTGCGAGCAGCGCGGCGTTCTCGGCTTCGAAGCGATTCGAGCTTTTGGCAAGTGCGAGCAGGTCCGCGATGCGTTGCCGGAGCTTGTCGCGCTCGGGCTCGGGGACGACTTCCAGTGGGATCCCGCTTGCGGCGCCGTCGACAGCGAGGCGTTCGCACACCTGTTGAAAGGCCGGACCATGGGGCGTCTCGTCCACGATTTGAAGCACCTCATGGACGTATTGATGCGCCATCTCGTGCTTCATGACCTCGACGATTTCCCCCCATGGTCGAAGCGAAACGAAGCTTCGTGCGAGCTCGATGGAACGGCAATGCCGGTCCCAGCGGCCGAGGACGCTCGTCGAGTTGACGAGTAAAATAACAGGGGTTTTCAATGCGAAGCGAAAATGCGAGCCGTTCAGATCGCGCCACGTCCGGGCCAGCTCGCGAACGAGCAGCGATTCAAGCTCCGCGGTGAGGCGCTCTGCGGAAGGCTTTTCCGGCGGACTCGCGGCGCGGCTCACTCGAGTGCCTGGTACGCACGGCGTGCTTTTACGCTGACGAGGAGCTTTCTTCTGGCGGGGGCTCCGCGAGGCATCGTTCGCTCGTTCGGCAATACGATGGCAGTCAGTCGCCCACCGTAAACGCAACCGGTATCGATGCCCGTGGCGAACCGATGAAGCTGTGGCTTGGCTCGAGCGTTGTGGCCGAAAACGACATGCGTCGGGCCTTCGTACTGCTTGCCCCAAAGCACGCCCTCGCCCCTTTTTTCTGTCGCTTTGCCGCCGCGGGTGATGCCGCGCATGTGGAGTAAATTGCGTTCCGTTTGCTTCTGGAGACGGACGCCGGGAACGAGGCCGGCGTGTACGACGAGGAGGTCGTGCTCGGGAACCTTGAGCCAAAGGGGCATCGCCTCGAGCTGCGTCCAGCCCTCGTCGTCGATTTCCAATGCCGTGGTTCGCAGCATCTTGCTCGACAGGATGCGGTGGTTCAGCTCCGATAATTCGGCCGCCTTTTTCGGTCCGCGGCGCAGCTGAAGTTCACGCCACTTCAGGAGGCGCCATTCGTGGTTCCCGCGAACGGAAATACCACCGACTTCGCGCACCAATTGCAGCACGCGGTTGGGGCTCGGACCGCGCATCACCAGGTCACCGACGAGCAGCACCCGGTCGTCCGCCGTGGGGGCGAGTTTGTTGAGGAGCAGCGTCAGCTCCGTGGCGCACCCGTGGACGTCACCGATGACAATGGTGCGTCCCGGGGCCGGTTTTGGAACGGGAGGGCGCTTCTTTTTATGGACGCGCGCCATCACCCCTCCGGTTCGATCTTCGCTCGCTTCGGAATCACGACAATGCCCGTTTCGCTCACGTACCAGCGTCGCCGGTCCCGCTCGAGATCGTAGCCAATGCGCGCCCCCGCCGGTATTTCGACATCTTTGTCGATGATCGCCCGACGGATTTTGGCGTGGCGCCCAACCGTCACGTTCTCGAGGAGAATGCTGTCGTCGACCTCACTGAAGGAGTTCACGCGGCAGCGGCTGCCGAGGATCGTTCGGTGAATGCGACCACCTGAAATGATGCATCCGAGCGAGACGATGCTCTCGGTCGCCGTGCCGACGCGATCCTGCGTCGCGTCGCGAAAGACGAACTTCGCCGGCGGGTCATGGGTGATGCCGGTGCGAATGGGCCAGTGGCGATTGTAGAGGTTGAACTGCGGCTTCGTCTGGACGAGATCCATGTGTGCGGCGAAGTAGGACTCGACCGTCCCGATGTCGCGCCAGTAATTGTTCGCGACCTCGCCCGGTACCTCGTTCGTCTGAAAGTCGTAGACGAAGACGTTCTGTCCGGTCGCCACCATCCGCGGCAAAATGTCGTGGCCGAAGTCATGTCGGCTATGTTCGAGCGGCGCGTCTTCTTCGAGACACTTGACGAGGGCCTCGGTGCGGAACACGTAGTTGCCCATCGAGGCCAGCGCCATATCAGGGCGGCCGGGCATCGGTGGCGGGTTCTCGACTTTCTCGTGAAATGCAACGATTCGCCCGGTTTCATCCACTTCGACGACGCCAAACTCGCGCGCTTCGTGCAGCGGGACCGGGACCGCCGCAATGGTGACGTCAGCCCCGCGGGCGACGTGCATTGCGAGCATCTGCCTCACATCCATTTTATAGATGTGGTCACCGCCAAAGATGGCCACGTACTCGGGCTCTTCGTCGGTGATGACGTGCAAACACTGAAAGACCGCGTCGGCGGAGCCCTTGAACCAGCTCTTGCCGGTGCGCTGCTGGGCGGGGATCGTCTCGATGTAACTGTCGAGCATCGGCGACAAGCGCCATGCGCGCGCGATGTGTTCTTCGAGCGACGCGCTCTTGTACTGCGTCAGCACTTTGATGCGCGCGTAACCGGAGTTGACGAAGTTCGATAGAACGACGTCGATGATGCGGTAGCGCCCGCCAAAAGGCACGGCTGGCTTCGCGCGGTCGAGCGTCAGCGGCCCGAGGCGACGGCCTTCGCCACCTGCGAGGACCATCACTAGAACTTGAGAAGAATCAACCGGTCGGCTCGGTGTCGCCACCATCGTTTTGACGCTACTCTCTCGTTTTTGTTAACTGCGATTGACGTTCCCGCGGCTCCGCGGCGCTTTACTTCTTCACGCTCGCGTTTCGGAGCGTCTGTCCAGGCAAGAAGGCGTGCAACTTCGGTGGCTCGACGTATTCGAGCTTCGTCACCTTCATAATTCCAGTGCGCGGGTTGGACTCGCTGCCACGGCTCGAGGTTGCGCCTGTGACACCGTACGTTCCGGTCACGCGGACCTTCGCCCCGACGTTCGGCAGCGGGTTCGGCAACTTGTTCTGCGTGAAAGTGTCAACGATTTCGGCCTTATCGCCTTTCGAATCGATCTCTTCGACCATCATGAACAGGGCGGCCGCGTTGGACGCCCAACCCTTCGCCGGGATGGCTTTTGTCTTGTAGTTCTTCTCGTCCGGCGACTCGGCGAGCCAGAACGCGGGGATCGGTGCCTTGCAGTCGTCCGCATCGGCCTTGCCGGTCTTGTGAACGGCGCACTTCGGAACGCAGGGCTCCTCGTTTTCCGCGGCTGCCTTCTCGTCCTTGCAGGCCTCCGTATAGTTCGTCTTCACGATGTAGCCGACGATCGTCACATCTTTTCCTTCAAAATCCTTTGCGTGGACCTCGTTGTGAAGATCGTGGATGGCGCCCCAGACGGTGTATGCGTCGCCTTCTTTTTTTGCCTTGTTCGGAAGCGTTGGGACGGCGGGGAGGTTGGCTTTCTTCGAGCTGTAAGCCGGCTTCGGCACGTAGGGCTTTTCGTCGGCCTTGCAGCTGGCGAGCAACGGGAGGCCGAGAACGGCGAGAAACGCGAAAGCGATGCGGCTCTTCATGTTGGCGAGGTAGGACGCTAATCGGTCAGCTCGTTCCCGTAAACCCTCAACGCGGGCCACGACGACCTTCCCGCGCAAGGTCTGGCGGGTCAGGGACGAGGGGACGGCGCGGGCAAGGCTCGCGAGTCGGGGGATGCCGCTGCCATGCTCATCGGTAGGCGCCGCGCCGTTTCCGTCAGCCAGCGCGTCAGGAGGTCCAGGTCGGCGGGGTCGAGGTCCTTCTTGAAGGCGGGCATATGCCCTTCGACCTTTGGCCCGCTCGCCGCAGCCGGATACGTCTGGCCGGCCGCGGGGTCGAGGATTTGCAGGCGCGTCCAAGCGACGGATGCCCAGCCGCGGAGCTCGGGAGCCAACGATTCGGGGTCGAGTGGTTCTTCACCGTCGAGGCGATGGCAGGTGGTGCAGCGCTGTTTGATTTGCTTCTCGCCCGCGGTGCCCTTGGCGGCGTCCCCTTGTGCTTGCGCGAGCAAAAACTCTATGATTGAAGCTTCATCGGCACTTGGCAGCACGGTGAAGCTGGCGGCCTCGGTCGGGTCCGGCGGAGGCCGCTTGAAGGACGGCATCATGCCCTTGAAGGCCGTGGCCCCGAACAGGTGAGGCGCGTCGGGATCGTCGAGGAGCGCGGACACCCACGCGCGCGTTCCCCAGCCGGACAGATCGGTCGCGGTGGCTTTGTCGGGTGCGGGGCCGAGTGTCCCCAGACGATGGCAACTCGCGCAATGCTTTTGAAAGAGGACCGGCCCGCGTGCTTCGGGATCGGCGGCCAGCATCGCCAGTGGACCCGCCGGAGGGATGCCGTTTTCGGCCAGCGTCGAGGCGTGGGCGGCACGCTCTTCGGCTATCTTTCGGGCCGCGATGAAAGCCGGATCCGCCTGGTCGTTCGCACGCGAGCGCCACGTCAGGCCTGCTGCGCCGAGGGTCACGACGGCGAGGGGCATAAGCCAGCGCAGGCGCGCGCGCGGACGCATCGAGGCTCCTCGATCGAGGAATGGAAGCAGCACGAGATAACCCCCGAGTACGAGCGGTAAGCCGATCGCAGCTAGCCATTCGATGTTGCCCGGAACGAATTTCAAGAGCTCGAAGAGTGCGAGGAAGTACCACTCGGGTCTGGCCGGATAGTCGCTTGCCGGATCGGCCGGGGCGTCGAGCGGAGCGCCATGCTCGCGTAACGTGAGGGCGAAAAGCACGCTCAAGACTGCGAGCCCGACGAGGAGATCTTTGCCGAGTTGCTTCGGGTAAAACGGCTCGGTGCGTCGCGTGTCGCTGTCAGCGGGTGGCGTTACTCCGTGTTTGCGAAAAAGCGCAAGGTGCAGGGCGAAGACCAGCACGAGTGCCGCGGGCAGGAGTCCGACGTGCAAGCCGTAAAAGCGCGAAAGCGTCAAATGACCGTATTCGGTACCGCCGACCAGCAGTCGCTGCATCGCGGCTCCGATGAGCGGGATGCTGCCGGCGATGTTCGTGGCGACCCGCGTCGCCCAGTAGCCTTTTTGATCCCACGGTAAAAGGTAGCCGGTGAGTGCGAAACCGAGCGTCAACGCCATCAGGACGAGGCCGAAAAGCCAGTTCATCTCGCGGGGTTTCTTGTACGCACCAAAAAGCGCGGTCTGCCCGAGATGGGCGAACAAAAGTACGACCATCGCCTGGGCCCCGAAGTGGTGGAGGCCGCGGACGACCCAGCCCCAGCTCACTCGGTGCTGGACATACCAAACGCTCGACCAAGCGGTCGTCGCGCTCGGCTGGTAGACGGTCATCAGCAACCAGCCGGTTACCGCTTGGACGAGGAACGACAAGGTGAGCGCGCTGCCCCAAACGTAGGCCCAACGCGCGCCTCCTGGCAGCGGCTCGTCGAGGGCGGCCGCCAGGAGTTTACGGTGTCCCGTGCGTTCGTCGAGCCAGTCCCCAAGAGCGCTCATGCGTTCACCTCGACGCGCTCGCTCGTGCCTT
>CANMZR010000308.1 GCA_947502375.1 Polyangiaceae bacterium | reverse complement strand
CCGTCCTGGCACACGGAGAACACGACGAGCTGGCGCAACTCAATCCGGAACGCCGTCTTCGATGGATCGTGTCCTTCGTTGGCGCCACCGCGTCGAGTTGGGGAGACGCCTTCGCTTCGGCTACCGAACGCGAGCTCGCCTATGCCTTCGAGCGCCTGCTACTCGAGCACTCACCGCGCTTGTGGACCCTTACCGACGTCACGGCCGCGTTACGCGGAATGACGCGTGCGCCGGCACCTCGGTACCCGGTCGCGCCCGTCACCATCGAGCGGGTGACCGAACTCGCACGCGCTCTGGCAAGGGCACCCGCCGACGTCGAGGCCATCGATTGTGTTGAACGGCAGGCGGATGAGCTTCCAGAGACGCTGGTGCTCGACGCCGCCGATGCGCTCAGGCTATCGGGGGAACTCAGCCGTGCTGAAGCTCTCCTTACCGGTCGCCCAAAGGGCGACGTCATTCGCGCTGAGATGTTCCGACGTTCCGGCGAGCTTGTGGCGGCTCGAACCTGTGCCTTGATGGTCGTCAACCGATGCGACGACGCCTCAGGTCGTGCGCATTCTGTTTTGGCGCGCCTCGCGCTCGACGAAGACCAACTCGACGAGGCCTCTGGCTGGCTCGAGAACAAAGGCACCGCACCGGAATACGAAGTGGCGGCACTCGTTGCCCATCGCGCGGGGGACTGGGCGCTCGCCGCTCAGCTCGCACGAAAGGGCCTTTCGCTTGCGACTTGCGACGAGCAACGCGCACGGTTGTCCGCGACTCGCGCTTACGTGCTTCACCCGAGCACTCCCGAGACCGTTCGAGAACTTTTTTCCAGGGCGGCCGAACACGCGCTTGGCGCAGGCGCAATCCTCGAGGAAGCGACCTACCGGACCGGCGAGGCCGCCGCATGCGTCGAGCTGGGAGCGCTCGCTGCCGCTGAGTCGGCCGCACGCCGCTCGATTCTGCTCTTTGAAGACGTGCTCGCACAGCCGCGCCAAAGCACCCGTGCCTGGCTTGCACGGGCTGCCCTTTGGGCTGGCATCGATGCCGAACACGAGGCCATCGACGCGGCAAATTCAGCCATCCGTTACTCGGAAAAAGACCTCCGCGCGGCTGCGTACGCCCGCTGGGCTGCCTGCGATGCACTCCCAATTGGTGCGCCGAAAGCCCGTCCATTCGTCGAGGCTGAAACCGCAAGATTGGCGAACGCGAGCCGAATCGACGACGACCGCCTCCACGCATCGGCGCGCATTTGGCGGCACGCCCCAGAGCTCATCTCTAAGCGAGACGCCCTCGATTCACAGGCCGGCGCGTGTTCGGCCGACGCCCAACTTGAATGGTGGCGCGCACGTTCAGAACGGCTGCTGCTCGCTCCCAATCTGGACAGAGATGACGCCCGACACGTGCTCGTCGCTCTCGCGGACCTTGTGAACACCGTCGTCGCAAACAGCGGCGTTGGCAAGGCCATGTACGCGGGGCGACGGCTTGCGACGGCCCTTGGGGACACCCGAAATTCCGCGCGTTTCGAAGCCGCGAGAGACCGCATTGCCTCTCGAACACTCGAAGGCTGCGGAGATGACCTCGCCCGCGCGGCTCGCTCGGCGTCATGGCTGACCGACCGCGGTGCCTCCGAACTCGCACCGACCACGCCCTCGCAAACCATCGACTTGCAACAGCTCGTCCGCGCGTTGGGCGAACGCGACGACCTCGACGTGCTGCTGAACCGGGTGCTCGACCTCTTGCTCCTTTGGACGGGTGCCGAGCGCGGATTGCTCCTGCTCTCGACGCGTTCGGGGGACCTCGTGCCCCGAGCCACCCGACATCTTTCGCATCGCGAACTTCACGCCGAGCAGCTCGCCGTCTCGATGAGCCTCGCGCGGCGCGCTCTCACGCAAGGTTCCCCCGTGATCGCAATCGATGCCATGAGCGAGCTTTCCGATAGCCACGCCAGTGTTCAAGCACTCGAACTGCGGAGCGTGCTCGTGCTGCCCCTCGTCGCTCGTGGAGACGTCATCGGCGTCGTCTACTTGGATGACCGCTTCCGCAAAGGCGCGTTCGGCGAACGAGAGCTCGCGTGGGCCACCACCGTCGCCCCGATCGCCGCGGTGTCCATCGCCGATGCCCGTCGGCAAGCTGCCCTCACCCGCGCACTTCGACGCAGCGAACGTGCGTTCGTGTTGGCCGAACGGACGATCGCACGAAGGGAAAGTGCCCTTGCGGTGGCGCAGGCCGAGCTCGCTCACAACGCTGAAGGCCGCCAGACACGCCATCGCTACGAAGCCTTCATCGGCGAAAGTGAACCGCTTCACCGGCTGCTGGCGTTGCTTGATCGGGTCGCCGTAAGTGATGTGCCCGTACTGATTCAAGGCGAGTCGGGCACAGGAAAAGAGCTCGTTGCCCGCGCCATTCACAACCACGGAGCGCGCGCCGAGCACCCGTTCGTCGGGGAGAACTGCGGCGCCGTCCCCGAGTCGCTTCTCGAATCCACCCTTTTTGGTCATGTCCGCGGTTCGTTCACCGGAGCGCACCGAACGCAGGTCGGCCTCTTCGAGGCTGCGCACAATGGAACGCTATTTCTCGATGAAATCGGCGAGATGAGCCTCGCCATGCAAACCAAGCTGTTGCGCGTTCTCGAGGATGGCGTGGTGCGTCCGATAGGTTCGGAGAGCTCGCGCCGCGTGGCCGTGCGAGTCGTCGCCGCAACCCACCGAGACCTTCGAGCCATGGTCAAGTCAGGCACGTTCCGCGAGGACCTGCTCTACCGGCTCGACGTGATTCAAGTGCGGGTTCCGGCGCTGCGCGAACGGGCCCGCGACATTCCGTTGCTCGTGCAGCATTTCCTGGTCAAACACGCGCCCGGCAGGCGCGTCCAGATGAGCGCCCAAGCACAGAGCGCCCTCCTGTGTCATCCCTGGCCAGGCAACATCCGTCAGCTCGAGAACGAGGTGCGTCGGGCCCTCGTCCTCTGCGACGACGTCATCGAGCTTCAACACCTCACCCTTCGCCCTGAGACGCCCACCACACCGGCCGAGCTCGGGCTCCAGCTTCGCCCTCGGGTGAACGAGCTCGAGGCCGAGTTGATCCGTGCAGCACTCCTCGAAACCGCAGGCAATCAAACCCAGGCCGCCAAGCGCCTCGGTCTCTCTCGATTCGGTCTTCACAAACTGATCAAGCGGCTGGGGTTGAGTAGCTAGCGTCCCGCCACAGCAGTTCGCTGGCGAACGGACGCATCCCCGTTTGTTGCGAGCGCGCGGGAGTCTCCTCGCCCCGGCGTTCCTGCCTCGCTCGGAATCGAGACGACTTAACGACCGGTCTTCTTTTCGCCGGTCTTCTTGTCGCCGGTCTTCTTGTCGCCGGCCTTCTTGTCGCCGGGCTTCTGTGCATCCTTGTCGCCGGCCTTCTTTGCATCAGCCTCGCCGCTCTCGGCCTTCTTTGCATCAGCCTCGCCGCCGCCTGCAGCGCCATCGACAACCGGCTCTTCTTCCTTTTTCACCGGTGCCGGAGGCACGAACATATCGGCGTGAAGCATCGTTTTTAGCGCGTCTCGCTTTTGCGCGTTGGACGGCAACTGGAGGTCTTTGAGCGATTTGACATAGTGAGCGAGCGCCCACAGCTCATCCGGCTTCGCCGACTGTGCCCACGCCGGCATGACGCCAACACCGGAAGCGATCAACCGATAAAGATCAGGCAATTCGCTCCCTACACGAATCGACCGGAGCGGGTTCATCGTGAAGTCCGGCGGCATCGTCGCCACGCCAAAAAGCGCTTTCGCGTTCGACTGCGGAATCGCGTAAAACATCTCTGAACGGTAGCTGACGACCGCCTGCGGATCGGCCGCAATCTGGTAGTCGTAAAGTGCCGTCCGCGTCAGGTAATGGGCGTGGCACGTCGTGCACTGAAGCTTGAAGTGGTAGAGCGCCTCACCCTTTTTGACGGCCTCCGCTTCCTTGCCCACCCACGGATCGGCCGGCGCGTCCACGACCACGCCACCGTTCTCATCGTAATGCTGCGGAACGATAGGCTCGCCGGTCGGCTTCGGTTGGCCGACCTGAAGACCGAGCTTTTCCTCGGACTTCTTCAGTTTTTCAATGATTACCTCGAACGGCGAAGGGATGTGGTCTTCGATGCTCGAGTCTGGATAGGCCGCCAGCTTCGCTGTGCACTCCGGAGTGGCCTCGCCGTATTGGCTACAAGGCGGGCCGTCCGGAGTCCCCTTCGGCAAGCCCGGAAACGTCTTGATGAATTGGATGACGTGATAAAGCTCATCGTTCTTGAGGTCCCACTTCAACATGGCCGTGCCGTGAAGGCCGCCCCTGATGATGCGAACCAGGTCGATGTCGTTTGGAACGCCATCGCTGACGCTGTCAAACTTGTAAGCGCCGGTCCGAAAATCACGCGGCAGCGGACGCAAACCATAGGAAGCCGGCCCCCGACCATCGCCGTTCATGCCGTGGCACGCGTAACAGTAGTGGACGTACATGCGGCGGCCCTTGTTCAGGTCGCCAGCAGTCACTGTCAGCCCCTCGGGAACGACCTTCCCGTCGTCATCCCGAGTTGGGAACGTGTAATCACGCGTGATGGCGCGCAGGGCCCAGGGCTTCGGCTCCTGATCAGCGCAAGCCGCCCCGAACAGCGAGAACGCCGCGGCGGACACCAAGAGAACCGAGTGCAATGCGTTGCGATTCATAAGCCTTCTCACGTCAGAGGATGAACATTCCGACGAACATCACGAGCCAAACGGCATCAACGAAGTGCCAATACATGCCACAGAAGCGCAGCGTGCTCGCCCTCTGCTGGAGCGAGCCACCCCGCGCGGCCAGCGTCATGAGGTAGCCAAGAACACAAATGCCCCCGACCACGTGCACCGCGTGAAGGATGGTGAGCGAGTACAC
Source organism: Polyangiaceae bacterium (assembly GCA_947502375.1). Classification (GTDB taxonomy): domain Bacteria; phylum Myxococcota_A; class Polyangia; order Polyangiales; family Polyangiaceae; genus SYFR01. The sequence goes on along the minus strand of CANMZR010000308.1, from coordinate 1,086 downwards.
GACCGCCCCCACAAGTCCCGTGGTGAGACCGATGCCATCGAGCCACAAGCCGCGCCAGAGGCCCACCTGCAGAGCGACGAACACAAGCCCAAGGACGAATGTCACCGCCGTCCAGCGGACCGCCTGGGAGCGAGCTCCCGAGCGAAGTTTCTGTAGCGCCTTATTCAAGGTGACGCTCGATGCGAGCATCACCGCAGTGTTCACGGCCGGCACCAGCACCGGCAGCTCAATCCCGGGTGGTGGCCAGGACTTCGCCTGGGAACGCAAGCCGAGATAGACGAAGAAGAGGGCCGCGAACATCATCGCCCAAGCACCGAGCGCCACCATCATACCGATGGCGCCGGTTTGCTCCGCCGCACGCTCACGAGCGGTCGGGCGAAACTCAAGTTGGACGACGTTGTTCATGCAGCCCGTCTTCGAAACCGGTCATTCCGCCGCGATAGCGTTCAGATCCATCACTTCGCCAGGCATCTGCTCGCTTTGACCAATCCAGTCCCTGCCAAGCTTCTCGAGCACCTCCGGGTGGTTGTACTCGTGGGGACCCCTGAGGACGACCGGGACCGTGTCGAAGTTGTGGTAGACGGGCGGCGACTCACAGTCCGTCCACTCGAGAGTTCCCACTTCCCAGGGGTTCTTTGGCGCCTTCTTCCCAGCGAAAATGCTGTGGAAGATGTTCACGACGAACGCGAGCTGCCCGGCCGCAAGCGCGAAGGCGAAGTAGCTCGTGTACTTATTCAAGTCGCGCAAATGAGTGATGTAGGTGTACTGAAACGGGTCAAACAGTCGGCGCTGCTGGCCGTTGTAACCGGCGAGCAGCTGACCGCAAAACACCGCCGTCACGCCGATCGCGGAGAACCAGAAGTGCACTTTGCCAAGCGTCTCGTTCGTGAGGCGCCCATACATTTTCGGGAACCAGAAGTAGAGCGCACCGAAGCTTCCGAGGAACGCGGCCGATGCCATCGTCAGGTGAAAGTGACCGACGACCCACATCGTATCGTGGAGGTAGAGATCGGTCGAAATGGTCGCGAGATAGATACCCGTCAGGCCACCGAGACCAAAAACGAACACCGTCCCGAGCGCGAAGAG
>CANMZR010000307.1 GCA_947502375.1 Polyangiaceae bacterium | reverse complement strand
CCGAGTGCCGCTCGAGAACGGTCGCCAGGGCTTCGAGTTCACACTCCTGTTGCTCTGGTTCGAGTGTCGTTGGATGCATGGTGACCAACAGCGTCCGGCGATCCGGGAGAAATCCGAGGCACGCCGCGAGTTCATCCAACGTCGCCAGCGGCCCGCGAACGAACGCGTCCAGCAGCGGATCACCGACGACCTGGACACGCCATGGCTCTTCGCCCATCTGCCGCAACCGTTCGCCCGAGCGTTCACTCGTCGCGAAGTGCAGATGCGCGAGCTTGGAGACGGCATGACGCACCTGCTCGTCAAGAGCACCTTCCGTCACGTCACCGCCGCAGAGATGAACCATCGGCACGCGCTCCAGAACGCACGCGGTCGCGAGCGGCAAGAGCTCGTGACGGTCCCCATAAAGCACCACGGCATCTGGACCGGTTTTCTTTAGGAGCCCGTAAAAAAGCTGGAGCGCGCGACCCGAGGCGTGCCCGAAGCCCGTAAGAGGATCCTCCCCGAGCCAGTCGAGCCGGTGAGCGATGGGGAGACCGTCGGCTTCAATCTCGCTGACCGTTTTGCCGTGCGCAGCCGCTAGGTGAGCGCCACCCACCACCAGCGACAGAAGGATGCGCTCATCCGCCATGAGCTCACGCAAGAGCAGCGCCACCGGGCCGTAATCCGAGCGACAGGTCGTCACGAAAAGCAGGTGAATTGGCAAGGGGGGAAGGTTCAATGTAACTTAAAGCCGGAAGGAACAGAGCCTTGAGTCCCGTCTTCATCATCGCCGAAGCCGGCGTCAACCACGATGGCTCCCTCGAACGCGCGGTCGAGCTCGTGGACGTGGCGGCGAGCGCCGGGGCGGATGCCGTAAAATTCCAGACTTTTCGCTCGGAGATGGTGGTGAGCCGCCGAGCCAGGAAAGCCGAATATCAAGAGAAAAGCACGGGTTCGCAAGAATCTCAGCTCGACATGATCCGAAAGCTGGAGCTCACGGATGAGGCCTTTCGAAGTCTCAAAAAGCACGCAGACTCACGCGGGATCCTCTTTCTATCGACCCCTTTCGACGAGCCAAGCGTCGAGGCCCTGGTCGCCCTTGGCGTCGATCGCTTGAAGTTGCCCTCGGGCGAGTTGACCAACCCCTTGCTCTTGCGCCGAGCCGCGGCGACCGGCTTGCCGCTCATCGTCTCGACGGGCATGGCCACGCTGGGCGAGGTCGAAGTGGCACTCGGCTTCTTGACCGGTGCCTGGCTCGGTACGCCCCAAGAAAGCGCCCAGGCCTTCGCCTCGGTCGAGGGGCAGCGCTTGTTGCGCGAGCGCGTGATCTTGCTCCATTGCACGACGGAATACCCGGCCCCCGTCGCGGAGGTGAATCTGCGCGCGATGCAGACCTTGGGACAAGCCTTCGGGCTACCCGTCGGGTTCTCCGATCACACGGTGGGGATCGCGGTTTCACTCGCTGCCGTGGCGCTCGGTGCCTGTGTGATCGAGAAGCACTTTACCCTCGACAAGTCACTCCCCGGTCCCGACCACCAGGCCTCCCTGGAGCCCGGCGAGCTCACCGCGCTCGTCAGCGGCATTCGCTCCGTCGAAGGGGCCTTGGGCAGCCCGATCAAACTGCCGACAGCTTCGGAACGAAAGAACATCGCGGTCGCACGACGCAGCCTTGTCGCCGCGCGCCAAATTCAAAAAGGCGAGCTATTTTCCGCGGAAAACGTCACGGCCAAGCGCCCGGGGAACGGCATCAGCGCGCTCCGCTTCGATGAGCTCGTAGGAACCCCCGCCTCGCGAGACTTCGAGGAGGATGAGCTGCTCGAGCGTAGCGAAGCTGCTCGAGCGTAGCGAAGCTGCTCGAGCGTAGCGAAGCTGCTCGAGCGTAGCGAAGCTGCTCGAGCGTAGCGGATCCGCCGCGGGCCCAACGGCTCAAGGTTGGTAGGCGCAGCGGACACCAATCGCTGAGCCGCGAGTGCCCATCACCTGCGGCTGACGGTCCGCGAATTTGCCGACTTCCTTGGAAGTTCCTGTTCCAAAGCTTCCGCCTCGCTGGATGCTAAGAGTCGATGGTGTGACGTCGCTCGGCGGCACCACCGCACAATCGGTACACGGCTTCACCAAGGCTGATTTCGCCGAAAAAACATCGAGCGACCACTCGGCCACGTTGCCAGCGAGATCGGCGCTTCCGAAAAACCCGGTTCCCTTTGGCAGCGAGCCCACGGCAAGCATCGCCGCTGAAGTTTTATTGCACCCTTGGTTGCAATTGAAGACCGCCCGCGTGCTATCGGGAGCGTCGGGCGGCCCCCATGGGTACTCAAAATTCATCGTCGTGGCGGCTGCAAAATCGAGTTCGTTATCGGTCGGCAAAAACCCGCCGTCCCAGATACAAAACGCGTAAGCCTCGAACCAACTCACACCATTGATGGGCTTCTTTTCATTCGCACCCGCGCTCGGTGTCCAAGTCTGGTAGCCCTTGGTAGTGTCCGTCGCGCACGCGAGGTCCACGTCCCAGGAGGCCTTGGTCACCGGCACTTGGAGATTCCAGCTAGGACTAGCCCAGCCAATCTCATTGGTGAGCCCCTTGCCTTGGTTCAAATGCGCATGCTTTCCGCTGCCTTTGGGAGGCGTCCACGGATTGGATTCGTCCGAAGTCGCCGCGACAAACTTTCGGAATCGGCCGACCGTGACCTCGAATCGGTCGAGTCGGAACGGCGAAACGGTGGCCGGGAAAGCCGCGTCGAAATTGCGGTTGAACACCCCGCCGGGGATGAGATCGCTCGTGCAGCAATCGACCATCGCAGTGCCGCACAGAGTCCCATCCCCAGCGCAGCTCGGCTGCACAATGGGAGCCGCACCCCCACTGCCGGTGGACCCCGACCCCACGGAGCTCGCACCTCCCGCACCCGTTGAAGCCGCCGCGCCTCCGCCACCGCTCGTCACGGCCGTGCCGGTGCTGGTCGTGGAGTTCGCGTTTGAACCGCCGACACTGCTCGTGGTCATTCCGCCGGTCGCGCCGGTCGCCGTCACCGTAGCGACCTCGAGCTCGTTGACACCCGATACGAGGTGGCACGCGTCGAGTGAAAGGACGAGCACGGACGAAGCCAAGAGTGCCAAAGGAAGTCGCGTTGTCATCATCGTTAAAGGGTAGCCCTTCAGCGCCAAACAGGGAACCCGGGTTTGAACAATTGGCTCGACTCAGAGCCGAAGAGGACGGCCCCATCGAAGGAGGTGAGCGCGGTTTTTTTGCGAGGACCCGCTTGGCTTGAAAGCGTGCCGCTCAATACTTTCGGATCGCGAAACCGACGCCGTAACCGGCCTCGCGGTAACTGAATGCGGAGAAGCGATCATCGCTGACGACGAGCGTCTGCCAGACGCCGTTCAACTCGGGATGAAGCGGGTGCGAGATGTCATCGAACACGAGCGCGCCACCCACGGCGAGGCGAGGCAGGACGTCGCACATATCCTGAGCTGCCCCGAGCTCGGAGTGGTCCCCATCCACGGTGATGAGATCGAACATCACATTCGGATTCTGCGCGAAGAACCTGGGCAAGGTCTGATGGGAGTTTCCGTCGATGAAGCTGGCCTGGCCCTGGTAGCCGATGCTTTTCAATTCCGAAGTCACGAAGGCGGGTCCCGGGTTCTCCATGCCGGCGTAGTCAGGCTGCCACATATCGAAAAGAGCCATGGCGCAGCTCGGCGCCTTTGAGGCCACGGCAGCGGCACTGCGGCCCCGACGCACGCCCACCTCGAGGTAGTTCCGAGGTTGCAGGGCATCGGCAAGGCACAAGAGCACGGTCACGATGTCCGCGTAACGCCAGTGCGACTCGAAGCGCTCGAGGCCGTGGCTGTAAAAGTCCTTCAAATAGGTCGTGTACGCGTCGGGCGAGAGGCGTTGCATCAGCACGAGCGCCTGGAGAATGGTTTCCGCGCGTGAGACCTTGGCGCCAAGCGTGTCTGCACCGGCCATCACGGGCGGATACCAGGCAGCTTGCCCGGACGACGGCGTATGGCAGTTGCCGGGGACGTGGGAAGCGGTCTTGGTGTAGGTCGGCCGAGGCAGATTGACGGACATGGACGAATTCCTTCAGTTGTTGGGAGAAGGTGACGACGCGTCGTCAAGGGCTAAGCTCGCGCGTCTCGATGCAGGGGGCCAGCCGAATCTTCCAGCCTTTTTTAACGCCGTTGACCGCCCGCCTCCTGGACAAGCTTCTCCAGCGCCTCGTAAGGCTGAGCGCCGACCACGCCGTAGCCGTTTGCCACGAAGGTCGGCACGCCCGTGATGCCCAGCGCCCGCACGCGCTGCCAATCGTCGTCCACCGCCGCCTGTTCCGTGCGCTCGACCAGCACCCGACGCGCTTTTTGGCCGGACAAGCCCACCGACTCGGCGAGCGCGACGAGCGTGTCGCAATCACCGAGGTCTCGTCCGTCCACGAAGTACGCCCGGAAGAGCGCGTCGTGGAGCGCGAACACGCCCTCGCGCGTCGCCCAGGTCGCAAGCTCTTGGGCGAGCCGGCTCTGCGAGGTCCGCGCACGGTCGGCATACGGGAGCCCCTCCGCCCGCATCAGTCCGGCGAGCCGCTCGAACGACGCCTCGGGATCGATGCCACGACGCTTCAAGTAGGCCTTGAGATCGAGGCCCTCGGGTGGCGTGTCCGCGTGCAGCGGAAACGGCACGTACGCGAGCTCGATGTCGTAGTGCTTGCGAAGTTTTTCAACACGGACCGTGCTGAGATAACACCAGGGTCAAATGTAGTCGGAGACGATCTCGACGCGCAGCGGCTGCATGCTTACCGAAACCTTATTCGAGGCGCGCCGAGGGTGCGGATGACGAATGCGGGCATGGAGGGCGGTCAAAGCCGGGGCTTTGTCAGGGTGCGGGAACGGAGCCTGGCAAGCGAAGTGCAATGAGGAAAAACCTCACGGACTTCCAATATTGGTAACCGCTGCACTTTGACTGGCGGCCACAGCGACAGACTTACGCGTCAAAGCGGCCCACATGCTGGACAAGGTAACTTTCGACAATTGCCCGGATGCCACGAATTCCTCCCCCCAAAATTTGTCTGCGGTGCTTGCACATTCCAATGATTTACCAAAGTGAGCCTCGACTTTCACCCCTAGCGAGATGTCAATGGCTCCCGCAATAGCCACCCCCAGCGAAACACCTACGTTGATTTGCTCCTCAGTACCGATAAACATTTCGAAGCGATTGGCAAACCCGATGGTGGTGCTGGCGCCGAAAAAGAACTCGGTCTTCGCCCCTTCGAAGTACTCAAAGAACCCCTGGCTTCCCCCCAGATACCACCACTCACAAAAGCGCACGTTGGGACTCTTCATGTGAACTTCGTTCCAGCAATCTCCGTCCGTGTAGCGGACGTGCTCACTATGGTGACCGGACACCTCGAGGCGGTTGGTCATCGAATCGACGGAGGTGTACGATCTCATATGTTTTGCCCACGTCGCTTCGTGGATGTCGGGTTTATCGAGCGAAACTGGCGCGCCTCCTTCAGGATCCCACTGCGTTGGGAGCGCCAGATTTTCACCGTCCCATTCCGCCCCGTCGGGCGTGGCAACGACGTACGTTTTTTGGGCGTTCGGAGCACCTGCCGGAATGGAATCTGGCCTGACGTGCGCGGTTGCGGTTGCGTTTTGCAACTTCGGTGAGCCCGTAACCGAGATGAGAACATCTCCGTAGAACTCCTCCCGCTTCGTGCCGTGGAACCGCTCGACCGTGTTGCCTTTCACTGTTTGCTCGACGACTTGCCAACCGGAGTTCTTTGGACCACTTGTTCCCTCGACAAAATCTTCGGTCGGGCACTCGACCCAGCTCACACTGGTGATGGCACCCGGTGCCTCGTCACCCCCAACATTGAGCCCGCCCGACATCTCGAACGTGGCGACGCCGGTGCCCCGCCCAAGACTGACGAGTTTGTAATTGCCGCCGATGATCTCGATTTTGTCGCCGCGCGTCGTCGTGATGCGGTGACCGTCG
>CANMZR010000306.1 GCA_947502375.1 Polyangiaceae bacterium | reverse complement strand
CGCAAGCCTGCCCTTCGACGGTGTTGCTCGTGCAGCCGAGGGCATCGTCGCAAGCCTGCCCTTCGTTGACCGGGGTTGCGACGCACTTGCCGCTCGCATTGCAACTGCCGTTGTTGCAGCCATCGGTCGCCTCGGCGCACTTGTCTCCGGCCTTCAGCGGCTCTGCCTTGCACGTGCCGGAGCCCGTGTCGCACGCCCCTTCGAAGCAGCCTTTGCTAAGAGCGGAGCAGTCCATTGGGACGCCGCCGATGCATACGCCCGCTTGGCACGTCTTCTCGACGGTGCACTTGTCTTTGGCGTCATCGCAGCCGAAGCCATCTTTCCCGCTCTGCGGCTCACAGACGCCGTTTGCCGGGTTGCAGATCCCCACGTGGCAATCGTCCGGCGGGACGTAAGAGTCACAGTCATTGTGGCTGCCAATGCACTTGCCGAAGCTGCATTGCCCATTGATCTGGCACTTGTCAGCGGGGGCGCAAAAACTCGCACCTGAGAGGGGCGCCGCGTAACAGGTTTTGCTGCTCTCTTCGCAAACGAGATGATTGCAGGCGGGCACCTCCGTTCCGCACGTGTTTGGCGGCCCGGCTTTGCATGAACCGGCAAGGCAGGTGTCTTTCGCCGTGCAGAACAGGCCGTCTTCGCAGGCGGCCCCGTCTTTAGCGACCTTGACTTCGCACTTCTTGGTCGTCTCGTTGCAAGTCGCCTGCTGGCACTCGGGCGTGGCTATCGCGCTGCAATCGGTTCCACACGGACCTTGGTTGCCGTCATTCGCTCCGCCTGCTCCACCGGCTCCACCGGCTCCACCGGCTCCACCGGCCGACCCCGTCGAGACCAGCTCGCCGCTTCCGTTCGTGCTGTCGCTATCGGTTATGCCTTTGGCGCAGCTCAGAAAGAGGGAGGTCGCCACGGCGGCGAACGCGAGCGGATGCTTCAGGTACTTGGCGGTCATGGTTGCAGCACTACTCTAGAGGGATGCAAGTCTATCACGCTTCGATGCGTTCATGGGCCGAGCAGCCGCGAGCGCCCTCTCGTCTCGATAGCAAGCCCGACAAGCGTCACCTCGCCGGGGTCGATGGCGCCGGAGGAAGCGCTCCCCGCGCGGTAGAAAGAAGCCGTGTTTTGTCGGCCTCGGTCGCTCGAGACGATGCGACGGCAGCCGAGCGCGCGAAGCTCTTCCGCGAGGGGCTCGGGGCTGTCGGCCTGACCCTCGGCGTAGAGCAACAATTCGGGCCTTGGCATGCACATGGCTGAGCGCAATTTAGGCGCACCGAGCGTTCGTGCTTCGCTTCGCAACACCCCCGCTTCTGCCAAGAGCACAAGCTCGGCCGCGTCGTCGGCGGTGGTGAGGCCATCCACGCTGAGCGCGAGCGTCAGCGCAGGTGTTGGCGTTGCGCGAGCTTCGGAGGGGCGAGCGGCCGAACGTCCCGGCGCGGTGAGTAGGACGCCGTGGTCGAGCCGAAAAGACTTCACCGAGGCGCCTGCGATCGCCAGGCCGCGCGGGTTTTCGGCGTCGCTCGCGCCGAGCCCAATGGCGAGCAAGAGCCGCCCCTCGTCGGCGGGGCCGAGGGCGCTCTCGCAGGTTTGCCCGCGGGCCTCAGACTTGCCTGCGAGAACCCGCCATTCGTAGCGCGTGGTATCGATGGCGAACAATTCCATCGCGTTCTGGTATCGCTCGATTTTCGTATGGTGCAGCGCCGGCAGCCAGGCTGGGTCGGGCCCCTTTCCGTCGGCAGGCGCGAAGGTCACGGTGTCCGTAAGGTGTGGCGTCGTCTCGTGCCGCGTGAGGTAAAAGAATGCGTCTTCCGATGGGACGCGCTTCGCGAGCTCCCCGCTGTCCGTGACGAGCGCGGTTTCGTAGGCCTCGAAGAGCACGAGGTTATCGCAACGCTCGCCGAGCGCCTCGGTGAGGTCTGCCGGGGTGCTCGTCCCGGAAGCGAACACAACCTGACCTTCACTCGTGCGACACAACGCCCCAAGCCTTCCGGGCGCATTCGGAGGCGGTTCGCTTTGTACGAGCGAGCGGATGGCCAGGTGTTCGAGGGCTGACGCGGAGTGACCGAAGCCAAGTTCCCCAGAGTTCAGGAGCCCGATGGTCGGTCTTTCGCCCGGAGGGATGAGGGTGCGTCCATCTTCGACGAAGCCCCCAAGGCCATCCTCGAACGGCCGTAGTTTGAGGATCGCGACAAGGCGCTCACGGTCGCTCTCGGGGATCGTTCCCATGGCTCCCGGTCCGGTCTCCGAGTGGGGTCGCAGTCGCCCACCTTTCAGGTGGAAGTCGAGCTGGCGAGTGTCGATGGTGGCGAGCTGGAGCGTCTTGCCGAGGGGTGTTTGCAGCTCGCTCGTCGCGAGCGCAGGGACTCCGTCGTCGAGTCCTTGGAGTCGAATGGGCTTGGTAACCAGGTGCGTGTTCTCGCTGATTTTGGTGAATAAACGCGGTAAAAACGCAGGAATCGACCAGGCCTTCGCTTCGACACTCGCCCCGGGCGCGACGAGGAGACGCTCTCGTGCCAGCTCGTATCGAAGGCCTCCGAGCTCGGTCCGAACTTCGAGGCCGCCCTCGAACCACTGGACCTGCGCGGCTGTCGGCGCCGTGCCAAACGTCAAGAAGTACCGCGCCCAAGGACCGCCTTCGGTGGGTGCGAGTCGTCGCCCGAGCGCCGTGATGCTCCGTCGCATCGGAGAGCAGCCTGCGCACTCCGACTCCAGATCCACCACCGTGACGCCGCTGACCTTCCCACCGCGTCGTGACAGGAGCGTCAGTTTTCGGTCGTGCACCTCGAGCGTCGCCTCGTCAGCGAGCCGGGTTTGGGTTACGTTCGCGACGCTGAAGACGCCTAGCGCCCGCCCCTCGTAACTGGTGCGCACGCTGGCCCGAAAAACGTCGTTCTGCGGCCCGTCGGGGCCGCTTATCCTGGCAGAAAAAAGGATGTTTCGTCCCCATATCGAGTCGGCAAGAATGCCTCCCGAGGCCTCCCACACGAAGCCGTCTTCGGAGACCGTTCCCCGGACCGCGGCTCCGAGCGCACGCGCGATCCCGCCCCGGCCATCGCCAGCCGGCTCGCCGACGAACAGCCGTCCACCTAGGGCGCCGACCGCTAGCCCAATGCCGAGTGCCAGCCGCTCGCGCAAGCGTCCGTTGCCGGATTTTCGAGGGGACTTCGGCGCGGGCACCCGGCTCGTTTCCGCCTCGTCGGTTTCGCCGCTCTCCGGCACCGCGCAATCCTACATGGATCCCGAGCCCGCTCTTGTGACTAAATCACATCTTATCGCATGACGCTCATCGACGCCCGCAACATGCCCCGCCACGTGGGGCTCATCATGGACGGCAATGGCCGTTGGGCTTCGCAGCGCAACGAGCCCCGCAGCGAAGGCCATCGCGCCGGTAGTCGCTCGGTTCGCAGAATCGTCCGGCTCGCGCGCCGGATCGGGATCGAAGCGCTGACTCTTTACGCGTTCAGCCAGCAAAATTGGGCACGACCCGACGACGAAGTTACTGCGCTCATGGTGCTCTTGCAGGAATATCTCTTGAGCGAGCGCGTCGAGATTTTGGGCAATGGCATTCGGCTCGCGGCCGTGGGTGAGCTCGCCGAGCTTCCGGCTTCTGTCCGCGAAGTGCTCGAACCCTTGTGCCGTGACTCGCAGCCGAACGACCGCATGACGCTGACGCTCGCCCTTTCTTACGGTGGTCAGGAGGAGATCGCAGCGGCAGCCCGTGGCCTAGCGAAGGATTACGCTGAAGGGCGCATTCAACTCGAAGACATCGATGCGAGCGCACTCGGTAAAAGAATTCCAAGTCAACGCGTCGGCCAGCCCGACCTCATCATCCGCACGGGTGGCGAGACCCGACTTTCCAATTTCTTGCTTTACGGAAGCGCATACGCGGAACTTTTTTTTAGCGAGCGGCTGTGGCCAGAGTTTTCTGAAGAGGACTTTTTCACGGCCATCGCGAGCTACCAAGGCCGACAACGGCGCTTTGGGCAGCTCGTCACTTGAATCGAACGAGCATGGCACCTTCCAACTTGACTTTGCGCGTGGCGACGGCGTTCGTCATGCTTCCGATCCTGCTTTTTCTCTTGTTCCGGGGAGAACCATGGTGGTGGCTCGCGTTTCTGCTCGTGGCGGCTTGCACGACGGCGGCTCTCGAACTCTACGGCATGGTCTACCCGGGAGACCGCTTGGCACAGGGTGTCGGCGTCCTCTCGGTGGGCCTTGTTACGCTGTCCGTTTACGTTTGGCCCGAGCATCCGACGATGTTGTTCTTGACCATCCTGCTCTTACCGGCGGTGGCGGTCGTGCTCGCGCTCTGGCGACTCAGGGACCTTCAACCGGCTGCGCTTCAATTGATGACCGGTGCTTTTGGTCCGTTATGGATTGGCGGCGGCGTTGGCGCGGTCGCGCTTTTACGCAAGCTCGGTGGTGTAGAGGGTCCAGGGCTCGCGCTCATGACCCTGGTTTTGGCCTGGGGAAGTGATACCGGCGGTTACTTTGCCGGTCGTGCTTTCGGTAAGAACAGGCTTTACGAAAAGGTGAGTCCGAAGAAGACCGTCGAGGGGGCGATTGGTGGCGTGGTCTCGGCTATCGTCTTCGCACTCGCGAATCGGGCGCTCTTCGTTCGGTCGCTCTCCATCCGCGACACGGTGATGCTTGCCGTGCTTGGCGGCATCCTCGGGATCTTCGGAGATCTAGGGGAATCGCTGATCAAACGGTCCACCGGCGTGAAAGACTCAGGCGGCATCGTCCCGGGCCACGGCGGCATGCTCGACCGGATCGACGCCGTGCTCATCACGGCCCCGTTGACGCTTGCGTACTGGCTAGCCCTTCACTGAGCTTCGGGGCAGCGGGATCCCTGACCGCGAGCTCATCGCCGGACCTGGCTCGTCGCTGAGCAGGGCGCGGTAATCTTCGAGGAGCAGAAAGAGCGGCACGAGGCCTCCCACGCCGAGTGAGCGGACCAACTGAAGACCGTCACCGATCCGCGTCACGCGGTCGAAGTTTCGTTCCGGTAGCGACGCGTCGATGGCGAGCTTGGCGGTGGCACGTTGTCGAACGGCCGAGGCCTCGCGCTCGAGAGACACGTAAAACCGACGCTCCCAGGTGTTCGTTGGGAGTTGTATCGCGAGCACCTCGTTGAACGTGTCGAGTTCGAGGGAGTGACCGGCACGCAGGTAGTTCGCGGCCGCCGTCGTCAGCGCCACGTGGCTCTCCTTTGCGGCCGCCATGACTGCGAAGGCGTCACGCATGAGGGAGTTGCGTGCCATGCGCTGGGCGAGCTCGTGGCCAAAGCCTTTCTGCGTCAGCTCGGCTTCGCGTGCCGTATAGCTCGTTCGAGCGGGGCCCTCGAGGGCGGCGAGCAGCGCGTCGGTGGCGTCATCGAAATCATGACGCAGGGCTGCCACGTATTCTGAACCCAGCTTGAAGGTCGCCTCATTCCAGAGAGACCAGCGCAAGAGCGCGTGAAGAACCTCTTCGAGTCCGATGAGCGCCGCGTATTGATCCGCACTGGCCACCCGATAGTCGCAGGCGTGAATCGCTTCGCGCAGGGCGCGCCCGCCGACGAGCTCATCGCAGATGAAATACCGAATCACGAGATCTTCGAGCGTGCTCTGGGTCTCTTTTTGCAGCTCCACGAGCAGGGTGCAGCCAGCCTGGTTCACGAGTGCATTGGTGACGGCCGTCGCGACGATCTCGCGGTGCAGGTGATGCTCAAGGATCTGCGGTCGATACGTCTCGGCAGCTTTTTTCGGGAAATACGCAATGAGCAGTGGCTCGAAGAACGGGAGATCCGGGATCCGTGATGCAAGGACCCGCGGGAATAGGTTGTTCTTGGTGTGAGCGAGCAAGACCGCGAGCAAGTTGCGAGGCAAGCCGCGGCCGGTGGCGAGCCCGCCGCGAAGTTCATCGTCGGTCGGAAGGTGCTCAGCCGTTCGGCTAAGCCCGTTCTTGTCGAGGTATGCCAGCACGTCGAAGAAGCGCACACCGCTCTTCTTCGAGCGCAGAACCTCCATCGAAAGCACGG
>CANMZR010000305.1 GCA_947502375.1 Polyangiaceae bacterium | reverse complement strand
CCGATCTGCCTGCGAGTACGCACCGCTGGCGGCTCGACCCCGCACGACCCTCTTGGAACTAGGCCGCGAAGAAGACGTGACGATGGGGGAACTCGAAGACGCCATCGGCCTGGTTCCCCCTCGTGGCAACCACTACCGAGCGCTTGGTCGAAAAGCCGCGCGGCTCGGACGCCATGAACTTGCGGTCACCTGGCTTCGCAGAGCCGTATCCTTGCGGCCGGGGGACGCCGAGTTTCGCCAACGACTTCTGGCCAACCTCATCTCGGCGATTCAGGTTCTCGGGCCAGCAGCCTTCGGCGGCGCTCTCGTTGCCCTCGCATCCGACCCCCACCCGGTGAGCGAAATTGCAACTTGGCTCGGACGCGCGACCGATGCGCTGGCAACCCACGACTCCAGCCGCGGAGCCCACGTCGGAAGCGCCATTGTTCGAATCACCGGACCACTCGACGACCTCGTCGAGCCAACCGTCCGCGCCGCGACAGCATGCGGAGAGCGACGCTGCGCCCTCGACGTTCTCGTGCTGCACGCCGCCGCCGGCGACGAAGACGCGGCCGGGCGCTGGCTACGAGCGGCGGACCTCGCGCTCGGCTTCGATGTGGAAGCCGCAGCCGCCCATCTGAGCCAAGCCGCCGCACACGGCTCCGACACCGCGGCCACCCTCCCCCGTCTCGAAGCCGTCGAACGAGGGCTCGCCGGTCTCAACGAGGAGGCGCGCTCAGATTCGCGCATCGACCTCGCGACCGCTCGAGCGTGGCTCGCGGAGTGCCACGAGACGGCCGAGACCGCGGCGGCGCGGTGGCGGGACGTCGGGGCACTCCGATGGGACTTAGCGGGGGACACTATCGGGGCGGAGGAGGCGCTTTTCTACGCGGCGGCTCGCGTTGGAAAAAGCGCCGTGCCGGTCTATCGAAACGAGCTCGCCGAGCGAGGCGGCGTCGACGTCGCCTTCGAGTTGATGCAAGCCCGCAGCAGCTTGCTCGCGGACGCCGATGACGCGACGTTGACCGCCCCCCTTATGGCCGCGGCAGCTTCGCTCGCAAACGCGGTTGGACGCCGGGAGCTTGCGATCGAACTGGCGATGGGTGCGCTCACGAATGAGATGCCAGAACATTGCGCACTCGCGACACTCGACTCGACCGTCGAGCAGTACGCCGCCGAAGGTGCAGAAAACGAAGCCATTTCCCTCGTCGCTCGCGTCTACGAGGCGCACGGACACCAGGCACTTGGACCCGCTGGTGCTCGAGCGGCGTTTCATCGGGGAGCTCGTCTTTTTGAGGCCCTCGGTGCCCACGAGCGGGCCCTCGAATTCGCGTGGTGCGCCATTGCGGTCTCGGGCCAGCTCGGCTCGACCCTGGCCATCATCCAGCGAGCGCTCGCGGTCTTGTGTCCGAGCGGTAATCTCGACGCCAGCTCGGCCATCCTCGAAGCGGCCCGCATGGTAGCGCTTCGAGAGCCGAGGCACGCCGCGTTCGGCAAGGCCTTCGAGGAGGTGAAGCCGCGAGTGACGCGCGCGCTTGCCGGTGCGCCGTCCTTGGCTCCCGCGAAAGAGCTTTCGGACTTGTCGCCGGCTGCCCTTCACGAAGCCCTACGAACCGAGTCCCTCGGCACGCCGGGGATCCCGCGGCTTCAGAGCCCCGTCGACCACGGCAACCTTGGCAGCATCGATGACTCCGGCTTTCCAGCGTCGCTTTTGGAGGCGCCCGAGCGAAACCTGACGCAGCCGTGGCCGGAGCAACATGAGCCCACTGCCCTTCGCTTGTGGGAACGGTCGTCGGAACTCGAGCTCTCCGAAAATGAGCGCGCTCTCGAGCTGACCGAAAATGACGGGGACCTCGCAGAAAGTCTCGGCAGTCGCCTCGCGAACTCCAGCCCGAAAACTCGCGCGCTCCTCCGGCTTCGCCGCGCCGCCTTATTTGAAACAAGACTCAACGACCCGGATGCCGCAGCGCGCGAACTCGCGCTCGTCTTGACCGAAACCCGAATACGCGACGCGGACAGCGGTCGTCAGTACGCGCGGCTGCTTGAGACGCTCGGACGCCACCGCGAATCCGCCGAGTCGTGGGAGCGCCTCGCCACCGAAGCTCAGAGCCTCGAAGAGTCCATCCACGCCGTGATTCATGCCTGCGAGGCCTACCTCGAAGTGGGAGACTCGGTCTGCGCGGAGGCCGTGCTGAAACAGCTGGCCAGCGTCCCCCCCACGCCAGCATTGCTGCTGTTGCGGCTCGCGATTGCCGGTGCATCGAACCAGGATGACGCGGATGAATTCGCCGACAACGACGCCGCTGAATTGAAAGAACTCTCCAATGACGACCTCCGAGCGTTTGGCATCGATACCGCACGTTCAACCGCAGGAATCGTATCCTCGCAGCCTCCCCGTCCAGCAGGCCGGCCTGGCCCCGACCCCATCGATCGTGATGAACTCGAAGTTTTAGGCGAGGAACTGGACGACGGAGAGTTTGAAGCCGGAGAGCAACTCGCCCTGATCTTGGCGCAAACTCCGAGTCGTTTTCGACGCGAGCTCATCGACGTTCGGCGCAAACAAGCGCTGCTGCGGCCCGGCGACGTGGCAAGCCTGTCCCGGCTGCTCGAGGCCGCCCGCCACGGCGGAGAAAGTTGGTACGTTGAGGCAATTGAACACGTTTTGTCCCTGTTTCTCGGCAATCCTGGGCCTGTGGCCCCAGCCCTCGAGGCACTCCCGGCAGACACGACTGCCACCGGACAGCTGCTTTTCGGGCACCTCAACGGAACCGTAAGCGACGCCCTCGCAATGGCATACCGGGCGGGGCTCTACCACTCCGACAACGGCCCGGCCGCGCTCCAAGGCAGCGTTCTTGTGACCCCCGGCTCACCTGGCGTTCTCGCCCGCATGCACCACTCTTTAAAGCGTCTCGTCCCCCTGGATGCCGTGCGGCTCTACCATCTTCCAACTCCGGGGCCCTTGGTCTACCGCGTCGAGTTGTTGTCTCCGGTCAGTGTCTTCGTCCAGGGCACCGTCGACCAACTCTCACCTGCGCTCGCGTACCGGATTGGCACCGCGCTCGGGGCGGGCGCACCACCATGCGCCTACGTTGAAGCACTGGCGCTCGGCGAACTCGAGCTTTTGCTCGCGGGATTTATCGCCGCATTTGGAGCGGTCGGAGACGATTCGTCTCAGCCCACATCGGTTGCCTTGGCGCAGCTCACGCAAGAACTCTGGAGCCTCGTTCGTGGCGCCGAAGAACGCGTGATTCGCGAGCTTTGTTACGAACCAAATCAGATGACGGCAAGCGTCGCTCGCCACGGAGTCGGCTTGGCGCGCCGGCGCGTGGGGCTCTTTGCCTGCGGCGATCTGCAGACGGCCATGCTTGAAACCGCTACCGAGTTGCAGCTCTCCAGCCGCCTCCCACTTCACGACCCGAAGGCGCTCCGGAAACTGTGCACCCACCCGTCGGTCGGCAACCTCGTGGCGCTGGCCCTCGACCCAAACTTTGCCGGCTGTCGCTGGCGCCGCGCCACTGTGGCGCCTTCGTCCGTGCGAATGCGCTAGCATCTCGTTTACCGGTTCCGCACCAACCGATCGCGACATCCATGCCAGGGTTCGAGCCACATGCACCCCCAAATTCTCGCTGGTTTGCGCGCGTGGCACGCCGTTCGCTTCTATGCTTGGCGATGGCGTTCAGCTCAAGTCCAAACATCGGTTGCTTGGTGACCGAATCTCCGAGCTTCCAGGGACCAGAACGTTCAGCACCGCGGCTCGTCAACGTCAGCCCGGAACCGACCAGCCTGATTCGCGTGCCGGTCAATGGAGGGAATTATGAATTGCCCTCGTTTCAATTTCAGATTGTCGCCGAAGACGCCGGACAGCGTGTCGATTCGCGCCTGGTGATCGACTACGGTCTCGACCCGACGACCGACCCCGGCTTCGATTACGATCTTGGTGAGAGCATCGAGCCAGGCAGCCTCAGCGACGGCCCACGTCCCATCGAGAAGAAGGCCATCATCGACCGCAAGCTCTCGCGCCTGCAGTACGCTCCCAACAACAACGACGGGCGCAGCTGCCGCACCGTCACCGTGCTCGTCAGTCACGAATTCCGCACGAGCGGCGATCGATTCTGTCCGGTGTCGCTCTCGGATGCAGACCAGGTCAGTTGGTTCATCGCCCTATGCCCTGGAGCGGACGTCTCGGCAGCCGAGTGCCCGATTGTGGGTTGTCCGACCGAAACCCCAGAATCCGCCCATTATTGCAACGATTTGCCAACGGAGGCAGGTCGATGAAATACGCGCACCTGGTCGGTTTCGCGGCTCTTTTTTTGAGCGGTTGCGCGTCGGAAGGCCCGTCCGGCAAGGACGCACCGTTGAACTCTTGCACCAGCGACGCCGACTGTCCGAGTGGCGTTTGTGCGAGCGATGGCAGCGAGAACCTATGCGTTGCGACGCACGCCGACCTTCAATACTTATTTCTCGAGCTTGACGTTCCCAATCATGCCCCGGTAGCACCCGGACTTCACTCCGTGCGTGAGGCGAGCACGTTCGGCCTCAACCTTCAGGGTGACTCTTCCGAAGGCTTTGTGCGCAACGTCAACCTGCTCACCGACAGCCTTTTCAACGTCTCGGCGACGCTTCAAGTCAAAGACCTAGCGCCATCCTGCATGGCACTTCGGGAGGACAATTCGATTCGCACCACCATCGAGCTGTACCCGGTAAACCAACCCATCGGCGTGTCTCTTGCGCCGTACACAGGCCAATACGCGAAAAACTGGGGTGGACCCAAGGTGCTCGTACCCACAGGAACCTACGACGTTTACCTGAAGCCCGATCTCGCTGCCGCCCCAGAATGCACGCTGCCGCCTGTGCTCATCAAAGAGCAGACAATCACACAAAACACCGAGTTGGTCTTCACGCGCACCAAACCGGCCACGCTGGTAGGACATCTGGATGTCCCCCATCCGGTCGGATGCGCTTCGGATCCGTTGCAGTGCTGGCAGTTCGACGTACTCGACAACCAGCGAGGGCGCGTGCTCGGCGGCCGTCAGCGCGTCGAGGCGGAGGGGCCCAAAGGAACCGAGCGCTTTGCCCTCGACGTTTGGCTTCCGGAAAAAATCCCGATGGCCACCATCGACCGCGTGCTCGTCGTTCACCCGCCGGCCGCCCTCAGGCAGAAGGGCATGCCCGACCTGTTCTGGAAGGTCAACGCGATCGATCCCGATGGGAACCTCGACGTGTCGCTGCAGGTGGCGTCGCTCGTCGATGCAACGTCGCGATTCATTGCTCTGGAGGCGAATGTGCAAACCCCCGAAGACGAGCCGGTGTCCGCCAACGTGCTCATCTCGGGCCGCCAGTTGCTCGGTGGCGTATTCGGCGCAAACGCGGTCTTTCAGGTGGCCAGCGCAAGCGATGCCGACGGCAAGTTCGCCGCGAACCTCCTGCCTGGAAAGTACGACATTGTGGTGATCCCCGATGCCAGCAGCAAGTACGCCCTTAGCCTGGAAACCTGGACCATCGACGTCAATGATCTCGGCAAGGGGCGCACTTTGAAGGTCAAGCCGGTGTCGCGACTTCTCGGTCAAGCGCGAACGCCGAGCGAGGGCGTTGCGGTCGGCATTCCGGCGCGTCTGACGGCATCGTCGAGTGAAGAGATGTCGTTGCTGGAGGCTGCCTTTTCGAGTGGGGCATCGTCGTTGCTCGCTTCGCTCCCGCGCACCTCCACAGCTTATACGGACAGCCTCGGCGTCTTTGAATTGCTGGCCGACCCGGGGCGGCTCGATCTCTCGCTGCGCCCGCCGAGCACCACCAACTTTCCGTGGCTCGTGCGGCGCAACATCGCCATCGATGCGAGCCAACCGCAGGCGCTGGAGTTTGGCGCGCTCACCCTGGCTGCCCCCGTCGTGCTCGTCGGCACGCTGCTGACGCCCGAGGGCCCCCCCCTGGCAGGTGCGACCCTCCGCGCCTGGCTCGCGCCGGCACCATCGACGAGCGAGATGCGGCCATCGGCCATCGTGATTGGGGAAGCCGCCACCGATGACGCGGGCAATTACCGGCTCCTCCTGCCACCCTCTGCGT
>CANMZR010000304.1 GCA_947502375.1 Polyangiaceae bacterium | reverse complement strand
TGCGACGAAGATCCGCGCGTGGGCGCTCTACGGTCCGCTCGCGAGCGCGCTCTTCCGCGCGCCGGCTAAGCTCATCGTCGTGACGACGTCGCACGCGGTAGCGGCGTGGGCGCGCAATCTCCCTGAGTACGGCAGCGTCGTCGCAAAGCCGCACGTCATCGGGCCGGACGAGATCCCGTTCGACGTGTCGCAAAAGCTCGCCAAAGGCGCGCCGCTCTCGGTCGAACTGGCCGTACTCGCGGCGGTGACGCACGCCCGCGGGCCCGCTGCGGAGCTGGCGCTCGAGGTCGCGGTGACCCACATAGCCGGGCTCGACAACGAGCAGCGCGTCGCCCATTTCCTTGATATGCTTTCAGAACAACACGGGGTCCGCGTGATGGATCTTTGGGAGGCGATGATGCCGGTGGCAATACCCGAATACCGCAGCGAGTGGTTCCGACGCATGGCGAAGGAGACCCACGATCACGGCATGCAGCAGGGCATGCAGCAGGGCATGCAACAGGGCATGCAGCAGGGCGTGCAGCAGGGGATCGTGGCCGGTCGGGCCGATGGGCTCCTCGTCCTGCTCCACGCCAGGGGCTGCGCCGTCTCCGACGGGGACGTCGCCCGGATCCGCGGCTCCAAGGACATCGCCGAGCTTGACCGCTGGCTCGTGCGAGCTTCGTCAGCGTCGAGCGCGGCCGACATCTTCGAGGGCTGAGCGTGGCGGCTCCGGCCCGGTGACGCCTCGGTTATCGCGGTCGATCCAGCGCGCGTCCGCATCGGAATATCGAGCCCCTTCGGCGCGACGCCTTCTACCCTGACCTCGAACGGCCAGTCGTTCACACTGAATGATTTACCGAACAAACAGCTCCTGTTCGGCCGGGCAAGCGCCTGCAATTTGGCGCGCCTCACGCAGGTACTCATTGCCGGTCACGCGCTCGTCTCGTTGCTGCGCGGTGAAGCTCCGCTTTTGAAGCGCGACGCCCGGGCGGCCTCGCTCGACTGGGAGGACGGCCACCACCGCATCGAGCTTCCGAGCCACCCCCACGCGCGGCCGACGGGGCTCCTCGAAGTCTACGCCGAGAACTACACGCCCGATTGGCAAAAGGAGCGCCTCCGCTAAGTCGCCGTCTCAACCGTACAGTCGGGCGCAGTCCTCTACGCAGCCGAGCTCGCTCGCAAGCTGAAGGCGCTGGACGTCAACCGACTCGCACCTCTCGACGCGCTGCAGCTCCTCGCCGAGTGGAAGAAGCTCGCGGGCGAAGAACGCTGAGCCGCGATTGACGAACTGGGCGCATGGGCCTACATTTTTCCGCATGGGGAAAAAGCTCACGTCACTGTTTTTAGGGTGTCTCTACGCCGTGTGTGGCGCGGCCTGCGCGACGGGCAGCACCGGAAGCGATGACACGGCGGACGGCGCCTCAGCGGTCGCGACGAGCGGCTCTGGCGGACAGGTCTCCGCGACGACGACGGGCAACGGCGGTGACGGCGCAATGGCCAGTTCGAATTCGTCGACAACCGGTTCCTCGAGCAATGGCTCGGGCGACGCCGCGGCATCCAGCGGTTCGACCTCGAGCAGCCAAGCGTCCACCTCCGCCAGCACCAGTGGCTCCGGCGGAGGCAGCGACGCGCCCCTTTGCGGAAATGGCAAAGTCGAAGCGGGCGAAGCGTGCGATCTTGGCCCGAAGAACTCCAACGCGGGCGCTTGCACGGCCGCGTGCACCAAAGCCATCTGTGGCGACGGACTCGTCCAACAAGGCGTCGAAGGTTGCGATGACGCGAACGCGCTCGACGGGGATGGATGCAACAAGGGCTGTGTGCTCTCGGGGACGCCCGTGTGGACCACGACGTACGATAATTTCGATGAGTACTTTTACGGTGTCGCCATCGACTCCAAAGGCCATTCGATTGTCGTCGGTGAAACCCTCGGAATCTTCGATCTCGACATCGTTGTCCGCAAGTACGACGCGACCGGGAAGCTCGTGTGGGGCAAGACGTTCGACAGCGGTGCCAACGATTCGGCGAACGGCGTGGCCGTGGACGCGGCCGACAACGTGTTCGTCGTCGGCTACGAGGAAGACTTCGACGGTTCGAGGGACATTCTGCTGCGCAAGCTGAGCTCGGCTGGCGCGGGGCTGTGGGCGCAGCGTTACAACGCTGGCGTAACGGGTGCCGACGACATCGGCTTTGGCGTCGCGATCGATTCGATGGGCGACGCCATCTTCGCGGCGGGCGTCACGACCGACGTGTTCGAGGGGCTCGATGTGGCCGTCGCGAAGGTCAAAGGGACGAACGGCGACATCGTGTGGGCGGACATTGCGGCCGGCACGATGGCCGACAACGACCTCGCGAACGCCGTTCACATCGACGCCACCGGCGCCATCGTCGCCACCGGCTCGATCGTAAACGCCAACAAGAACGACGTTTGGATCCGCAAGTACACGGACGGCGGCCTGCTGCCGACCATCGTCTGGACGAAGGTCTTCAACGGGGCGGCGAACGGTGACGACTTCGGTTTCGGCATCGTCACCGACTCGAAGGGCAACGTGATCGTCTCGGGCGCAGAGTTCACGGTGGCGCAAAATTACAACGTATGGGTTGGAAAACTCGACACGAACGGCGCCACGGTGTGGACGAAGGGCTACAACGGCAAGGCCAACCTCGTCGACGCTGGAGGCAGCGTGGCGGTCAACGCGAACGGCGATGTCGTCGTCGGTGGTTACGAGCAACTCGCCGACACGAGCCTCGACACGTGGGTCCGCAAATTCAACGCAAACGGCGACGTTGTGTGGACACAAAGCTACAACGGCAAGGCGAACGGTGACGATGCCGTCTTCGGCGTCGCCATCGATGCGAACGGCTTCGCGTACGGCGCCGGCGTGGAGACGATGACGTTGACCGGCGTCGACGGCTGGCTCCGCCAATACAGTCCGTGAGCGAACCGCGCGCACGTCAATTGCAGAGCGGCACCGTCGGCGAGTGGGGTGTCGTTCGAGGCTTTTCTCCCGAAGCGAAAGGCCCCGGTCGAGCAATGAAATTGCTCGAGTTCGGCCTCGATTGTGCGATGTCGAGACAGCTCCGTTCCGTCACACGCGTCCTCGGGTTTGGCACCTGCGACGGAAGTTACCAAAACAGGGACGTTAGCGGACGCGCAACGCGACTACACAAGCCCTCAGCGGAATGATTTCGGTGTACGGTCTATCGGCAATGTCCCGCCGCTTTTTTCACAGGGGTCCAACTCACATGAAGCGCCTGCTCTCGCTTGCTTCAATCGTTGCTGTCGCTTGGGTTGCGTCGTGCGCCCACTCGAAGGACCGCTTATCGGACAGCGAGCCCGCGCCGACGCCGGACAAGGGCGCAGAGGACTGCACCCGAGGAACGGCCTGGGTGGAAGCCGACAAAACGTGCAACCTCTGCCCGAGCGGAACGTACGCCGGCAGCAACGGAGCCACGACTTGCGAGAGTTGTGCCTCGGGAACGAGTTCTCCCGAGGGGGCGGCCGTGTGCTGTGCACCTGGAACAGGCGTCGCCCCGAACTCAGATCCCGCGGCGGCTGAAACCACCTGCACCGAGTGTGTTGCCGGGACGTATGGAACGAGCGGCGGCGCCTGCACCGCGTGCGCTGCGGGGAAATACTCACCCGACGGCGGAGCAACGAGCTGCAGCGACTGCGATGCGGGCGCGTCCTCCTTGGCCGGCGCGGCGAGCTGCACCGCGTGCGTTGCCGGCACTTACTCCTTAGTCGGGGCACCGAGTTGCACCGCGTGCGACGCAGGAAAATATTCGGCCAACGCCGGGGCAACGAGCTGCAGCGACTGCGACGCGGGCACGTCCTCCTTGGCCGGCGCGGCGAGCTGCACCGCGTGCGATGCGGGCACTTACTCCTTAGTCGGGGCACCGAGTTGCACCGCGTGCCCTGCGGGGAAATATTCGTCCAAGGCCGGGGCAACGAGCTGCACCCTGTGCATGCCCGGCGAGTACGGACCGTCCACCGGTGCAACGAGCTGCACCATTTGCCCCGCGGGGGAATACTCGGAATTCGCCGGCCAAGCGGTCTGCGGCGTGTGCCCTCCGCTCACCTGCTCCTTAGCCGGTGCGACGATCTGCACCATTTGCCCGGCGAGCTAGTGCCTCGAATCCATCGAAACGATGGGTAACTGGACGTCTCCGATTTGGCGAGGACATCGAGTTAGCCATCGATTGGGCATGCTATTGACTTAGGCACTGCTGTTTACTTACCCATCGTTTCGATGGTTTCGGCGGTTTCGGCGGACGAGTCATCACACGCCAACGCAAGAGACGACGGCAACCGCGCGATCGAACGCGAAGGCATCGACCTCAAAGTGTGGTGCGCCGCTCGGGGCTGTTGCAAGCGGTGATGAAAGCGCGTGGGCTCTAGCCGTGCCACACGCGCCGAAGAGCGTGATGCCGGAGGCGGTGCCCAAGGCCGTGGCAGGTTTCCGCGGTTGGTTTGTCATCGGGGGACAAGCGGTGCGGTGCCTCTGTCCCTAGCGGCAAGGCGCGACGTCGGTGTCGAGTTTCCGCGCGACCTCGCGGCGCCCTCCAACGCCCTCGGAGCTGCCGCTCAAGGTCACTGCGTCTTGGCGCACTTCGCGAGCAAGGCCGGGAGCTCCCAGTTGGAGAGGCTGTCGACCTTCGGCCAGTAGGCCGCGAACGCGAAGCACATCTCGTCGGAAGTTTTCGGCCCAAAGCCGACGTTCGTGCTGGTGGTGTTCTCCCACTGACAGCGCGTGCGCACCGTGTCGCCGGCCTTCAGCGTCGCGACGTTCGCGCTCCAATATTGCGCGTCGAAATCCCATGGCGTACGCGTACCGAGATCCACCTGTGGCCCGCTCGTCGGCAGCAGCGTCGCCGAGATCCCCGTGCCGAGCCTGTGCATGTGCGGCATCCCCGAGAAGACGTGCAGGTCGGCGGTGCCCTTCGGGAGGAGGAGGTCACACGTGAGGTCGAGTTTGCCTTGCGCGGGGACCGTGAAGGTCATCCCACCGAACGCGACGATGTCCGCGTCGTTTGCACGCAGCTCGCTCGTCGTGCAGAGGTCAAAGCCGCTCGCGTCCTTCTCGCCTTCGAGGTGATTCAAGTTGCTGTAGTGGATCTGCACCATGTAGTGGCGCGTCCCTTCGAGCGGCAGGCCTGCCTCCGCGGGGAAGTCGAGTCCCGCGCCGCCCGGTGCCCAGACGGCCACGAGCCTGCCGCCCATGCTGCCGCCGTCGCAGAGCGTCGGGGTCGGGCTGACCGCCTTCGGCATATCGAACATCAGCATGTGGTGCACGATCGTGGGGTTGTCGATTCCGGGGTAAATCCCAATGATTTGCTGCTTTTTCGCGACGGTCACGTCGACGCCGAAGCACACGTACGCGTCCCCGGTGTCCTTCGGCATCGTCCACGGTTCGGCGTGGAGCTTCAGGTCGGGCGTGCATGCCGGAGCGCTGCCGCCGGCGCCCGAGGTGGCGGTGGTCGACGTCGGGTTTGCGCACGACTCGGTTGCCGCCGGCGCTTTCGCCGCGAGCCACGCGTCGAGGATTGCGGTGGCGTCGGCATCGAGACGCGGGTTGGGCGCCTGGGGCATCGGCTTCGCGTCGTCGTGAATGCGTGCGCTGACGAGCTCGTACACGGCCTTGGTCGGGTCGCTCTTGGCGGGCGCGACGAGATCGGCATAGCTCACGAGCGGCATCGGCGCGCCGAACGAGGGCTTCTCGCCGTGGCAGCTTTGGCAGTGAGCTTCGAGGACGACGCCGACGTCACACGGAAGGAGCATCGTGCCCGCGCCCGAGCCGCCCGTTCCCGTTGAAGGGACATCGACCGAGGAGCAGGCCACGTGCGTTCCACCGAGGAGCAGCACCGAGGCGAACGGGAACGCGTGCGAAGCGAAGCGTAGTTTTAAATGGGTCACCCTCTCTCTAAAGCCCGCCTTGCCGTTCGGGTCAAGGGACCGGCGGTGAGAAGGTGCGAGAGGGTGCGAGAGGGCCGCCGGACGCTACTTCGCCGTGGCGCGCGTCAGGGCGAAGTGGTCTTTCAGATCGCGGTACACGATGACCTCGAGCGTGCGCTCGCCGCTCCCATCCAACCCGGGCT
>CANMZR010000303.1 GCA_947502375.1 Polyangiaceae bacterium | reverse complement strand
CGCATGCGATGGGCGAGTGACGCTTGCCCGCGGTGCCGATCGCGAAGCCGTCACGCTCCGTCAAGCCGACATCCAGCTGCCGGTTCACTTAACCCAGTGACCCCGACCATCTCGTAGTGTTCGCACAACGCCTCGAGCGCAGGGACCGCAATATCCGAAGTCTCGAAAAGTTATGCGCGCATGAAAGTCATGGATTCGCAGGAGGAGCGCTTTCCGATAGCACCTTGATGTGCGACAGCACGCGCGTGTGAATGGCGTGCAAGAGTAGCTCGCCACCTATGACCCAGTAAGCCTCGGGATAGATCGCCAGTGTGTACCAGGTGCTGCCCTCGAGGCGAGTGCGGCCGTGCGGCAGGGCGGTGAGGCGGAACTCGCCGCGACGCGAGACCATGTATCCCTCGAGATGCGGCGCGTCGACGTGGCGGTAGGGCGAAAGCTCCTTCATCGATGGCGGCTGGGAAGTGACGTCGAACGAGAGGCGCGTCGGCGACTCCCAGCGGGTGATGGGCTCCACGAAAGGGCCAGTCGAGAACTCGCAGTGGCGCACGGCACCGACTCCCTCGCCGACGATGCGTGCCCGCAGCGGATAGGCAATCCCGAGGCGAAAGAACCACTCGGGTGGCGCGGGCAGGTCTGAAAAACTCACCACGTTGTGCCACACCACCTCGGGAGGCGCGTCGATCTCGATGACCGTCACCGCTTCACGCAAAGTGGGCCGTGTTACGCGCGTCTCGAGCGTCGCAAAGCCTGGCAACCCCACCAGTAAAGACGCGGCGACGTGGGTACAGTTCGCACGCCTGAGGCGGGTGACCAGATAGCCGACGGTGGCGCCCGCGAGCACGAGCACGAGCGCTATCGGCAGCGCCATGAGCAGGCACAGCACGCCTTCGATCGCGAAGAGCAGAATGGCTGAAGCTGCAAGAATCAGCGTGAGCGAAGCGGTCGTGAGCGTGTGCACGTAGCTGTGCATGACCTTGCGGTTAAGCACGACCGCCGTCAGCGCCCCCATCGCGAAGGGCGTGAGTAAGAAGAGCGCCGAGCCGTAACTGCGAAGGGCAAAGACGCTGAACGCCGTCATCCCAAGGCCAAGCGCGGTGCCCGAAACCGTGGCGAGAATTGAGGTGCCGGGGTAAGCCTTGGAAGTGGCCGTGTCGATCGTCCCGCGAAAGGGTGAGCCGGGCGGAAACTCCCACGCCGACGCTGTTGCCGAAGGAACCACCGAAAGGCCTGCGATGGTGACGATATTCAAAATGGGCACAAGAAACGCAGTGCCGACCCACGGCGACACACCCGCGTCGACTGCGCGCCGAATGCTCATGGCGAGGCCCACCCACAGAAAGGGTAGCGCCACGAGCGCCATTGCGGCGTGCATTTCCGTAGGCACGTGCGACCCGAGCGCGGATTCACGCAGCACCAGACTCGGCAACAAATAAATCCAAGGGCTCAGCTGCCGTCCGGTAAAGCCGTACACGATGCCAGCGTCGATCCCGTACTTGAGCGCCATCAGCGAGAACCCCGCGAGCAGGTAGGTCTTGCGGTCGACGGGTGCACGCAGGCCGAACATACGCGCCATCCGCGAAGGTTGAGCCGGGCTGCCGTGGGCTGGGTAGATAGGCTGCATCGAGCGATGAGCTTACTTGCCCACGTTGCTTTCGGCGAACACGGAATTCGAACCCGGGCCTGGTCGAGTTCTTCTTCGACCTCAGCTGCGAGGCTACGTGCGTTTACGCGGTTCCAGCATTCGTAGACGAGACGCCGCATCGGATACGGCGAGCGCCGTGCCTCCCTGCGGCGGACCGAGCTCGGCGATGACCGTGTCGCGTTCGGTCACGAGGACGCGCTCGCCGCTCGCTCGGATGCGCAGCTACTCGCTCAGCTTGTTCTTCAACACCTTGACGCCGACGGCTCTCATAGCCGAATCGTAGCTACCAGACGCTACCGGGACCAGGGAGGCCGGAATTGAGTCCTTCGCCGCCGTTGTGTTCGACGAATCGCGTCCATCTTCGCTATATCCTGGGTTGTTCTAGCGACTCTTTGACGAGGCCTGACACGGCACCTGTGTGACAACCCAATGAAGACGACTTCAGTGAAAACCGTCGCGGAGCCGACTTCGCGTTGGCAAAAAGGATGGAGCTTGAGGACCGTTGACGCGTGCCGGCTCCTCGCTCTGGCACTTACTGTGTGCTCGTGCAAACCCGCGCGTCCGCCGTCGCCGGTGCCGATCGTAGCCTTAGTGGGAAGCGCCGAAGTGTTGACGCCCACGACTGCCGGACCCCCGTCACTCCTCAAACCAAGGGTTCACCTCGATCATCACGGAATCGGTCCGCTGCGGCTCGGCGAATCTTTCCCGGCACAGCTCTTCTCCGCGGATCTCGCGAAACATTACCGCGCGACGATGTACGCCGACGCCCAGCCGCTCGAGGGCTTCCTGTTTGAAGAGCCCGCGGTGCTTGCAGTAGTCTCGGGCGGGCCTTTTCACGACGTGGGCATGGCCTCGCCCGGCGATCCCATCCCCGCCACGATGCCAGCGGAGGCGGCGCAACGCGCCCGTGACGGAAAGCTCTTGGTCACCATGCTGGTGGTGACTGCGCCGACGGTGACGACCGATCGCCACATTCGCGTTGGCAGCACCTACGCAGCGGTGCTGGCGGCCTATCCAAAAATCAAGACCGTGATGATGCCCGGTATGTGGGAGGAGCCCAGCTGCATCGCGGAGGAGGGCAACCTGGTGTTCTTTTTTGCGCGCTGCACGAGAGGTACGCGCGGCTTCGTGCCCGACGAGCCGGTCATTCGAATCGTCGTTTGGCGTTTGCGGGATGAATGACGCGCGTGATTGCCAAGGCCGAGGTTCCCGTTTTTTTGTGGAGTTGTTGTTCAGTGTGAAGAGCGCGCACAGTGAAACCCGAACTCAGCCGGGGTCTTGCCCGGCGCGAGGCTGTTCCGCCTTACGATATGGCGGCGGCCGATCCGCCGAGGTACCGTGAGGGCATGCGCCGTAGGCTGCAGCTCATACCAATCATCATGACAGGAGCGCTCTCGATGACTGCGCCATCCTGCAACCGTTCGAGTCCGACCAACGGCTCGAGTCCGACAACCGGCGGCGCGCCAGCACACAGCGACAGCACTTGGGCCCGGGGCCGCTGGCGTTTTTCGCGGGACTCAGGCTCGCCAACGAGCGGTTGGGTCGTGTTTTCACCTGACGGACGCGCCGGTGCGATTCAGGTGATCGACGTGGCCTGCCCGACCGAACCGCGTTGCCGGACCGAAGGCACGTTCGAGGCGAGTGACAGCTCGATAACGTTGCACGTGCGGGCGTGGGAGAACCAATCCTTCAAGGTGCGCGTCGCCGACGAGGTGATGGAGTGGACGAAAAATGACGTCGTCATGGTGCGACTCAACGTCGAGCTGCCCGTGGCTGCGCCGCCGGCTGGTCCGGATCCGGACCGCCCGATGGCCTGCTCGAGCGATGCAGACTGTCCCAAGTTTCTTTCGTGCGGCCCCTGCAAGGCGGACGAGCCGATCATGGCCATCTCGACTTACAGGAACTGCGCCGTAAACCCGTGCCCGGGTCGTCAGGCGTACTGCACAACGCAACGGATCTGCGCCGTGAAACCTTGATCGGCGAGGTCTCGCACCTGGGGTGGGCAGTAGGCGAGCGCGTGGACTCCGCGCTCTGGGAACTCGTCGAGCCGTCGCCCCTCAGCTAGCCTGCGGCTGCTCAATACGAACGGGTACGAGCCGAGAACGATGCGGTCTTCGACGAGGAACGGCTCGGGGACACCCTTCTTCGCCGTGGTGTTGGCTGCGTTCGCCTCGCGACCGAGGGGCTGGTCGAGGCGCTGAACCAGGCCGAGGCGCAGGTGAAGAGACTTTCGGCCGACGTGGCCAGCATGGCCGGGGCGAGGAACCATGCGTTCACGTTTTTAACAGTGCCGTCACGCTCACGCCCGAGAAACGCGAGGTGGGGCGCCCCTCTCATCGGACCGCGCTTACGTCCAACAGCTTGAACCTCCTCGTTTCGGATTGAGGTTCGAATGGATTGCGGGCGGCGCGGATGCTCTGCCGCCGTCCCAAATCATTTGCCGCCCTCCCAACTACCGGTGGACCCGAACAGGATCGAACTGTCGACCTCCTGACTGCCAGTCAGGCGCTCTCCCAAACTGAGCTACGGGCCCGCGAGCGGCACTACATAGCGTCCCCGTTTCGCGTTGTCTACGGCTTTTGCGCTTCCACGGAGAGGTTTTGCGAAGGCGGCGGGGGAAGCGTCCTCAGCTCGAGGCCCGTGTTCGCGAGACGCACGTAAGACGTGTCGATGCGGACTTCTACCTGGCGTGCGGTTCTTGAACCAATCGCAGAGGAACTCGGCTTCTCGGGAGCTTCGATGGGCTTTCGGGCCAGGTAAAATCCCGCTGCGAAACCCGTCGCGAGGAGCGCGAGTGCGCCTACGAGCAGGAGCTTGCGTCTGCCGTGAATATCCGGCACGCCGCTAGCGTCCGAGTTTCGAGCGAGGCGATGGCTTCGTCTTTCTGTGGGTTCGCCCATTCACCTTCGAGGTTACCGCAAATGCTCAAGACGATCCTGAGATTGGCCGCCGTGCTCCTGAGTCTGTGCTTCGTCGGGATCGCCCAGGCAGGGCCGGCGACCGAGCTCGTAAAATTGAAGCAGGCGCAGCTTTTTAAGGTCGTGGCCGAGCCGAAGAGCGACGCTCAGCAGACCAAGCTGAATGAGCTTTTCGACGAGTTGATCGCCTACGACCAGTTCGCCGCCCACTCGCTCGGCGAGCAATGGTCGGAGCGAAGCGCTGCCGAGAAGAAGCGCTTTTCGGACCTGCTGACAGAACTCGTTCGAGCAAATTACCGCAAGAATATCAAGAAGCTGACCGACTTTGATGTCACCTACGTCAAGGAAGGCGAGGCCGACGGCGGGACGACGGTTACGACGATCGCCAAGCATCGGACCAAGACCGCCGAGCCCGAGCTTGAGGTGGAATTTCGGCTCGAGACCGTTGCCGGTAAACTCAAAGTCGTCGATATCGTCACCGAAAAAGCGAGCATGGTCAAAACCTTCCGGACGCAGTTCTTGAAGGTACTGAACAAGAGTGGCTTCGACGCTTTGACGGCCAAGATGCAGAAGAAGCTCGATAAGCTGAATAAGAAGAAGAGCTGAAACTTCACGTCGCGGGCGCCGGGTTGCTACGATGCAACGTGTGGCGCGCCTTGAGACAGCGAACGCAGTGCGGGCTCCGGCCACGCTGCGAGCCCGCACCACTGGGCGCGGCAACCAGAAGGGCGACGGCGAAGGCGGTCGGCCTCGGTTTCGGTTGGTCGTCACCCGCGGCAAGCTAGGCGTCGAGCTGGAGGAGCCTTTTGCGCTCGGCGCGTTGACGGTCACCGAGTTTGCGTTCTCGCTGCCAGAGGCCCGCTTTCCGGTCGATCTATCGGCGGGCGTCGGCGGGTTTCGGCATCGTCGCGGAGAGCTCGAGCGGGTCGCCATCGAGGTTCATTCTGGGAGTGATTCTT
Organism: Polyangiaceae bacterium; assembly: GCA_947502375.1. GTDB lineage: Bacteria > Myxococcota_A > Polyangia > Polyangiales > Polyangiaceae > SYFR01. Next base: position 569 of record CANMZR010000303.1, on the reverse strand, counting down.
GGACGCGCCAGCTCCGGGGCCTGTTCGGTGACGAGCGTCCCGAGGTGCTTCTGGCGCCGACTTCGGACGGGTGGCTCGTGGGTGTGCGCGCTGGCGCTCGGGCCCTGGCGTTTGAAGTGCTCGTCGTGGCCGTCGAGGACGACCTCAGGCTTGTGCCCATCGAAGCTCGGGGCTTCGGGCTCTCGGGAACGCCGCACGCCATGGCACTCGCCATTCTCGGCGCGGCGACAGCACCTTACGGAAAGCGCATCGGAGGCATCGTGGTCATCGAGCGCGCAGCTCGGGCACTCGGCCAAGAATTGCTTCCAATTGCAGGCATGCGAGCACCCGGAGCGGCGGGCGTGCGGTGGCAAGCCCCGGTTCCGATGGTCGGCGCGCTGTGGCTCCAGGCCACGTTGGAAGTGCCGACGGCTCCGAGTGAACGTGCGCTCCGCGCAGTTGAGGTTGCCGCGCTGGCAGCCGAGGCCGACGAGGCCCTTGCCCGAGGAAACATCGAAGATGCCCGGCGTCACTACCTCGCTGCCATCGAAAGCGCGCCAAGGCACCCGGAGTTGTCGCGCCGACTTGCG
>CANMZR010000302.1 GCA_947502375.1 Polyangiaceae bacterium | reverse complement strand
GACAAGGACAAGGACAAGGACAAGGACAAGGACAAGGACAAGGACAAGGACAAGGACAAGGACAAGGACAAGGACAAGGACAAGGACAAGGACAAGGAAGACGCCGCGAAGCCCGAGGCCCCGAAGGACGACCCGAGCGAGCTTGCAGAGCCGCCCCAAGCGAAAGCTCCACCGTCGAGTCGAATGCTTGACGACCTGCGCGAAGCGCAAACCTACCAAGAGGAAAACGCCAAGCGAGACGCCGCACGTGGCCGACGCGGCTCGGCGATGGTGGACAAGTGAGCCGTGCACTTTGGCTCCTGTGTGCCGTCCTGTTCTGCCTCACCGGCTCCGTATCCAACGCCGACGCCCAAGTGCCCGTCGAGCTGCACGCTGCGCTATCGACCGACCTCGTGGAGGTGGGTGAGGCGTTTATTTTCGAGCTTTCCGCGATGGGCGGAGACCAGGTGCGCTTCTCCGATCCGCTCCTGCGCTTGCCCGCCGGATTCAGCGCCAACGGACCCTCGATTGGGTCGAAGACCCTCGTTCAAATGGGCGCGAATGGAACGATGTTTCGCCGCGGGATCAGTGCGAAATGGAGCCTGGTGGCGAGCGCCGCCGGGACCTACACGCTCCCCGCTCCGAGCGTGCGGGTGGACGGCCGAATCACGACGGCCGATTCCGCCTTGCGCGTGACCGTTGTCGAACCGGGGCGAAAACCTGGGACGCGACCGAGCGCGCAGAATCCGTTTGGAATGGGAATGCCCTTCGACGACCCGCTCGGTGACTTCCTGAAAGGCGCCCAACAAAAGCGCCAGAGCGACATGATCATCGACGAGCCGGTCTCCAACCTCGAAGCGCTTGGAGAGACTGGCCGTGCGCGGGCGCTTGCGAAGGGCGACGACCCTTACGTGTTTCTTCGGATCGTTCCCGAAAAGTCGAAGGTCGTGGTCGGCGAGCAAGTGACGTTGCGGTATTACGAATACTACCGGGTCACGAACGAACGATTCGACGAGCGGGAGCCGAAGCTCCAAGATTTTTTGCGCGTTCCGCTCGACGACGAGCCGGGGCAAGTGCAACGCGTCACGACCTCGGTCGGGGGTCGCGTGTGGTTTGTCCAAGAGCTCGACAGCGTGGCGGTGTTCCCGCTTCGAACGGGCGTGCTTCGCACCGGAAAACTCAGCGCACAGTTCCGCGTCCCATTTCTAAAAAACGCGCGAGTGGCGCGGGAATCGAACGAAGCGTCGATCGAGGTGAGCGAGCCCCCTACCGAAAAACGGCCACTCGGTTACCGAATCGGCGACGTGGGACAGTTTGCGCTGACGGCGACCGTCGCGCCGAGAGAGACCGTTGCCGGGGAGACCGTGAGCGTCGCCGTGCGTCTCGAGGGTCGCGGCATCATGCCGAATCAACTCAAGCTTCCGGAGCGCACCGGTGTCGAATGGCTCTCGCCAGAGAAAAAAGACAAAAGTGACCTGCAGAAAGGCGAGGTCGGTGGGTTTCGCACGTTTGGTTACGCGGTCAGAATCGTCGAGCAAGGAGACGTCGAACTCGGCTCGATTGAGCTGCCTTATTACGACCCGCATCGTCACGAATACCAGCTTGCCCGCGTCGCTCTTGGCCGAGTGACGGTGAGAGCAAAGCCCGGCGGTGCGTCGGCACCAAAGCCGAGCAACGCGCCCGAGAGCGAGCCCTTCGCGACGATGCCAAAAGCCAGGATGAGCCTCCTGGCGTACGAGCCCCAACGCACCCATGCTCCGAAACTTCCGTGGTTTCTGAGCTGGCTTCTAAGCCCGTCGCTTGCGGTGGTGCTTGGAGGTCTCCTCTTTCGGAATCTGAGAACCTTGGGCGAACGCCGAACGGCGCGACGAACCGAGCCGGAGCACCTGGCGCGTCGTGCGCTCATCGAGTTGCAGGGCGCCTCGGATGGCCCCAGCTCGGCGGCGCTCGCAGAACGAGCCGTTCACCACGCTCTCGAAGCTGCCACCGGTCTGAAGTCACGTGGGGTCTTGCTTTTAGAGCTGTCGCAGGAGCTGGAAGCCAGGGGGCTCGCGAGCGGTCTCGCAGCTCGCGCGCGAAACGTTCTCGACACCTGCGCCGTGCTGCGCTTCCAGCCCGGGCCCGCCAGTGAGGACTCAGCACAGCTGAAGCGCGACGCCGCCTCCCTCGTTCAAGAACTCCTCCTGTTGGACCTTCGGGAGCAGGCATGAGCGGCACCAGAAGAGCGCTCCGCTCGGTCCTCTCGGCCGTGGCCCTTTTGCTTGCCTGCCCGGTGCCCTCCGCCGCGACGGAGCCAGCCGCAACCCACGACGCCTTTCGGCTCGGGGCAGCGGCACTCGCACAAGGGCGCTATGAAGACGCGATAGCCGAACTCGAGCTGTTCGCCGATCGAGAGACCCCGCATCCCGATGCCAGCTACGACCTTGGCCAAGCTTACGTGATGCGCGTGAAGAATGGCGGAGAGCGCGCGGGCGATCTTGGCCGGGCCGCAGCGGCTTTCGAGGAAGCGCTGCTCCTTCGTCCGAAAGACGCAGAAGCCCACCATGCCCTCGAGTTGGTGCGGGCCGACCTTGCACGCCGTCGCTCGCGCATAGGAAAAGGCGTGGTCTTGGCGACACCCAGCCTCGATCGTGCGCTCGTTGGACTCGTCGGCCCGCGTTCCTGGGCCTATGGAGCGATTGGCCTCGGGTGGCTGCTCGCCCTCGGGCTTTGGCTGCGACAACGCCGAGGGACCGCGGAGCTCGCCGGCCTCTTGCTCGCGCCGGTCAGTGCCGTCCTGCTCGCCTGTGCGCTACCCGTTGCGCTCTGGGCCGACCACCTCGATCGGCATCGGTACCCAGCCGTACTCGTCGCGCGGGAGGCCTTTCTAAGCCAGGAGGACGGCGGGAGTTTGGGCGGCGAGCCCGTCGTTGAAGGGGCCCGTCTCGAGCTGGCAGAGACTCGCGGCGAGCGAGCCCTCGTGCGCTACGGAACGCGTGAGGGCTGGGTTGCGGCCGCTGCCGTGCGGGTCCTGCGGGTGCGTTGACGCCGCCGTGCGCTTCGGACGAAGCCGCAGGGCGAAGTTGAGACCGAGGCGTGAAGCTGTTAGCTCATAACCAATGTGGGTGCGTAGCGCCGCTATCCGACCGGTGCCAAGCTTTGCCGTCTTGCCGCGCGAAGCGCTCGAACTTGTCGAAGAATGGCTTGGGAACAACGAAAAAACCACGGAACAGCGATTGGACGAGATTCACGAGGCACTGGAGCTAAAGCAGCCGCTACTCGCCGAACGACTCGGTGAGGCCTTTGCGAAGTGCCATGACGAGGTCGCCGAAGCGTTGGGTTATTTCCTCGGCCTCACGCTCTACAAAGCCTTCGAGGAGGCCTTCGATCCGTTCCTCGGTCGAGTGACCGCGGATGCCCTGACGAGCGTCGAAGAGGCGCTCACGCTCGACGAACAACTACGAAGCGCCGATCCGGCGGACTCGGTGGATTCGGATGACGTCATCGCGATGGAGCAACCCCACGCAGTGGCGTACATTCACGAGCATCTCGACACCGCGCTCGAAATGCACGCCGACAGTGCCGATGTCGATGCCGTCCACGCAATCTATCGGACCTTGCTCGTCGAGTTGCTGGCCTTGAGCTACGCCGTCATGGCCCCGAGCGGCGTCCAGGCCCCGAGTGATGAGCCTGACGCCTGACGCCTGACGCTCGGCGCACTGGCAGCCCGAAGCCGCTTCAGTCGACGACGAGCACGATCTTCCCGAAGGCCTCGCGACGTTCGAGGATGCGGTGAGCCTCGGCTGCATCCCAAAGCGGCATGACCCGATCGATGACCGGACGAAGGCGACCATCTCGCATCAAGGGTAAGGCGGCGGCAAGATCCCCTTTCGAGCCCATGGTCGAGCCTAGAATCTCGAGTTGCTTGAAAAACACGGTGCGCAGATCGATGTTTGGAGCGAACCCAGCGGTAGCCCCGCAGGTGACAACACGTCCCCCCCAGCGCAGGCAAGCCAGCGTCTTTTCGAAAAGCTGGCCGCCCACGTGATCGAACGCGACATCCACACCGGCGCGATTCGTGAGCCGACGAACCGCCGTCGGGAGGTCCTCCTCGGACGTGAGGACGACCTCATCGGCGCCGAGGGCGCGCGCTCGCTCCACCTTGTCTGCAGCCGTGGTGGTCGCGATGACCCGCGCCCCGGCGAGCTTGGCAAGCTGAATCAACATCGTCGAGACACCGCTCCCAGCGGCGTTGACGAGCACCGTCGTGCCGGGACGAAGCTCAGCCTTTACGTACGCCATCTGCCACGCCGTCACGGTGCAGAGGGGCAACGCCGCGGCGCATTCGAAAGGCATGTCGCCGATGGGCAAGACCGCATCGTCCGCCACGATGATGCGCTCCGCGTAGCCGCCGTTCGTGTGCTCACCGAGAATGCCGTACTGACGGCAGAGGTTGTCATGGCCGGACTTGCAAGCAGGACATATCCCACACGACACTCCGGGATGAACCATCACGCGGTCACCGAGTTTGCAGCCGCGCGCCCCCGGTCCAATGGCCTCGATCTCACCGGCGATGTCGGAGCCAAGACGATGGGGCAGGTCGAGCTTCCACGCCGGTCCGCCGCGCCTTACCCATAAATCGAGGTGATTGAGTGCGACCGCACGAACCCGAACCCGCACCTCACGTGGGCCGGGCTCGCCGACCTCGAGCGTCCGACGCACGAGGACCTCGGGGCCACCATGTCCCTCGATCACCACCACCTCGGTCGCGACCATCGTCAACTCCGCGCGTGCTCGGCTATCAACTCAGCGAGCGCAGGAACCGCGGCTTCTACATGCTCTTTCGCCGAGGGACGTAGCTTTTTATAGGTGCTTCCGACCAGTGCGTGATCGGCACGCTGGGCCTTCTCATCGGTGACGGAGAGCAACGCTTCCGCGACTTCCGACTTTTTCCGAGTGAGGAGCGCGACGGGGGGCGTCCCGTTCGCCTCAGCCTCCGACCAGAACGGCTCGAGTTCGGCGGCCCAGCGATCAAAGAGCCCATCCACCACTTTGCGAACGAAGCCAGGCTTGATGCTCTTGACGGCCCCATAGCCGGCCTTGATGACGATGCCGCCGAATCCCTTCTTTTTGTCGACCTCGCTGTTCACAAGCAAAACGCAAGCGTCCACCACTCGGGCGCGTTTCTCTGCATCTTGAAACTGTTCAATGAGACTCATGCTTCATTCCTCTCACGGTGTTTTTTGCCGGATCCGCTCCGGGCCGACGCTTTCATCCCACTCGTTACCGTAACCTTCGTAGTGAACGCGGTACTTCTCGGGCCCAACCACGCCGACGATCACCGCTGGGTAAAAGTGTCGATGAAACTCGACGGTCGCGCGGTCGCCAATCTTGAACTTATTTTTTTTGGCGGCGTCAACAGCCGCTCTGCGCACTTTTTCCGGCGGCTCGGGGAGGTTCGTGAGCTTGCCCTCGACGCGCCCCTTCAGCCGGGCCCGCGGCACCACTTCATCCCACATTTCGTCATAACCGTCGTAGTGAACCTTGATCTTACCGGGGCCGGGAACTTCGAGAATGACGGCCGGGTAGTTCTTTCCTTCCCACTCGACGAGCACGTGGTCCGCCACGTCGTAGGCGCGAGAACACGCCGCTAGCGCAAGGCCGATAGCGACCGTCATGGGGAAGGGAGATTGACGCCGCGCCCAAGATTGCGTCGTTGGACGTCCATGAAAGCTCTCGCGCTGTTCGCGAGCATCAGTCGACTCCACATCGTGGCCATCGCGGCCCTCGGCACCTTCACGTTCGGATGGGTGTTCACGCAGCAGCACCTGTGGCTCCTCGCCGGGGTGAGCGCGCTCGACTGGTTCCTCGTGAACCTTTTGAACCGAGTCGTGGACATCCCGGAGGACCGCGCCAACGGCATCAGCGGCGCAGAATTCGCGGCCAAGCACCGGCGAGTGCTCCTCGTCGGCAGCTTCACCGTGCTGTTTTCTTCGCTGCTCGCCGTTCATGCGGTCCAACCTCGGATTTTACCGCTGCGCCTCGCGTACCACGCGCTTGGGCTAGCCTACAACTGGCCGCTGCTGCCGGGAGGTCGGCGAATCAAACAGCGCTACTTTTGGAAGAACACCGCCTCGGC
>CANMZR010000301.1 GCA_947502375.1 Polyangiaceae bacterium | reverse complement strand
CTCGTGAAGGACCGTGACCTCCGGCAGTGAATCGCGTGCGGCGTAAGCCGTGCCGTAGCTAGCAGCAGCGCATGCGCCGAAGGACGCCGAGGAATTACCACCACCGCCGCAGCTGCTCACGGGCGCTTGGACGACGCTTGAAGTGGCCGCATCGAGGGCCTCGAACCAGGCGTCGTTGGCCAATTCAATGCGCGCGCCTTTCTTGACGGGTAGCACCCACGAGAACTCCTCGGGGTTTCCCGAGTACTGAATCTGGTCCCAAAGAACGCTCTGTTTCGTCGAAATCGAGAGCGCCATCCGGTGTCCGGTGACGACCGTATTTTCAGTCGTTGGGACGAAGCATCCCCCGCAGGCCTCGGCCGCGCGAACCGTGACGAGCGTCATCGCACCAAGAGCGAACCCGAGTCCAATAGCAAAGCGCTTCATCGACAACCACGTTCCTTCTTTGAGCCGATGAAGCGCGACAATCGCGTCGCGGTTTCATGGGGCATGTGAGCTTTCGGCGGCTCAAGTGAGCCCGTTGAGAACCGATTGCAGACTCCATGCCAGGGAGAGGCGTGGCGCGCACCTCCGAGCTTTGGTAGCGGAGCGTCGCGCAGCAGGGAGCGTCGGAACACCCGTCGCTTCGCTGGACTCAGCGCGCTAGTCGTTGACGTGCGTGTCGAGGAGTGCCGCCAATTTCTTGGTGCTTGTCACCTGGAGCTTCGGCGAGAGAGCGATCGCACCGGCGTCTTCAAACTTGCGAAGCAATCGAGAGAACGTCTCCGCACGCATTTGAAGCATCCGGGCCAGCACGTTTTTCGGAAGCGTCAGCATCATGGCCGCGGGCGCACGCCGCTCGGCGTCACCGTCGACGGCGGTCAGCATCAAACGCGCGAGGCGCCGGGTTGCCGAGCCCTCGAGAGACATCTGCTCAATCAGCGAAACCCGGAGCGCCTCCAAGGTCATTCGAAGGAGCACCTGAGTCGGGCTCGCGTTGCTCTCCAGCCAGACCCGCGCGTCCGCAGCCGAGCCGATGGACAGCTCGACGCCGGTGACCGTGTAAAGGTAGTACGGCAGCACCATGCCGGCCAGCGACTCAAGGCCAATGACTGCGCCGGCTTCGCGCAGAACGCAGAAGATCTCATGCCCCGATTGGTCGACCGTCGTGACCAATACCCGACCTTTTCGAACCAGAATCACCACCCCGTGCGGGGCATCAAGCTCAATCAGTTTTCCAGCTTCATGGGCGTCCGTCTGGAACTTCAGAATCCGGTGGAGCGCATCTTCGTGGCGGGAGTACCCATGCGTATCTGTCTTTGACATATGCTTGTTTTTTCTGTGAGCTCCGCGGGAAAAGTTAGCTAGTTTTCAGAAGAGCGGCAACTAGTTTTGACTCGTAAAGGACGGAATGTGCGCTATCTGGCGGGCTTGATTGTTGCCGAGGGCAAGTCGCTTGGACAGCGACCCGCGAATCGGGCGACGCGAATCGAGCGACGCGAATCGGTGCCGGGAGTCCGACGCTGAGGCGTTGACGACGAGGCCGCAGGAGCCCGGCCGGCGGCTCGGCGGGCCCGGAAGGTCAGTCGAGGGGCGCGAAGAGGTCGTCGACGTCTTGGGCCGAAAGCGGAGCCGCCGCGGCCCCGGTGCCGAGGATGGCGTCGGCGAGTTCTTGCTTTCGCTGCTGAAGCCGCAGCATGCGCTCCTCGACGCTACCAGCCACGATCAGCTTGTAGACAAATACGGGCTTCGTCTGGCCGAGCCGATGGGCACGGTCCGTCGCCTGAGATTGGGCCGCTGGATTCCACCAGGGATCGTAATGGATCACGGTATCGGCAGCCGTGAGCGTGAGCCCGGTGCCGCCTGCCTTCAAGCTGATGAGGAACACGTCGGCGCGGCCTTCTTGAAACGCGTCCACTTTTGCCTGGCGATGGGTCGTCGCACCGGTCAGCGTGACGTGCCGAATGCCCATCGCCAAAAGCGCCTCGGAGATCAACGTGAGCATCCGTGCAAACTGAGAGAAGACCAGCACCCGACGCCCCTCGCCGACGAGATTGCGCAACAAGTCAACGAGCAACTCGAACTTCGCGGCACCTGCCACATGGGCTGCCGCCGAGATATTGACGAGCTTCGGATGGCAGCAGACCTGTCGAAGCTTCATCAAGGCCGAAAGGACCGGGAGCGTCGCCGCGGCGAGGCCCTTCTTACGAATGGCCGAGCGAACCTCCGCATGGGCAGCGATTCGAATGCTCTCGTAGAGTTCGCGTTCCTCGTCGCCGAGCTCGATGGGCCGAACGATCTCGGTCTTCGGAGGCAGTTCTTGTGCGACGTCACGCTTCAGCCGCCGCAAGATAAAAGGGGCGACCCGGCGACGCAAAATCTCCAGCTTGTCGCTATCACCCGCCTCGATGGGCAGGCGAAAGCCAACGTGGAACTGCTCGCGGCTCCCAAGCAAGCCAGGCAGGAGAAAATCAAACAGCGCGAACAGCTCGCCGAGGTGATTCTCGAGGGGTGTGCCCGAGAGGCACAAGCGCAGCTTGGACTGGATGGCCCGCACCGCAGCCGCGGCTTGACTGTGCGGATTCTTTATCGCTTGGGCCTCGTCCAGCACCAAGATGTGAAACTCTTGCGCCTCGAAGACTTCAATATCCTTTGTTAAAAGCGGGTAACTCGTGACGACGACGTCGGCTTCGCGAAGCTCGCGAAAACGCTCATGCCGCCGCACACCGTGGAGCACGAGCACCGAGAGTTCGGGAGCGAATCGAGTGAGTTCACGCTCCCAAACAGCGAGGAGACTCGTCGGCGCCACGATCAGTGCCGGCCTCGTGAGACGCCCGGCCTCCTTTTCGATCAAGACATGCGCGATGGTCTGAAGCGTCTTGCCGAGACCCATGTCGTCGGCGAGCACGCCGCCCACCCCAAGGCTGGCCAGGTGCTGAAGCCAGGCGACGCCAGCTTTTTGATAGGGACGCAGCTCGGCTCGCAAACCGCGCATGGGAACGGCCGCCTTCACGGGGGCCTCCGCCAACGCCTGGCCGCGCTCACGCAGCACGGCTCCGCCCCTTCGCGACACCGCCCCGCCCACTGCGACCAGTGCCGCATCGAGTTCATGAAAGGCCACCGCGTGCAGCCCAGCGACCCCAATGACGGGCTCTCCGTGGCGAATTCGGGGTGTGGAGTTCCCTTCCCACAACTCGCGAACAACCAGTAAAATACGGCGCAATCGGTCCGCAGGCACCGCGACGTAGCGTCCCTGGCCGACCGGCAGCGCGCAGCATCGGCTCGCCATTTTCACGAGACTGGTCAGCTGACCGCCGTCCGGCATTCGGTCGAGCAAGGCGAGCATCGCTGGCAGAAGGCTGATGCGACGGCCCTCGATGGCGATGCCCAACTCCAGGTTGAACCAGTCGGGTTTTTCCTCATCGGGGGAGACATCGAGGTACCAGGGGACGTCTCCGTCAACGACGCGGTATGGATAGTCTTCGGCTACCGCGACGTGCCATCCGAGCTGCCGCAGCTGTGGGATCGCATAGGCGGAAAAGGCACAGAATCCATTCACGCTTCCGTCGATGTCGATGACGTACTGGGCCCGCGAGCCATAGGGCACCTCCAGGTGTTCGACGCACGCGATCTCGACGGCTCCGAAGCTTTCAAGCAGGCGCTTCGCCGCGAGCTCGGTGTGCGGGTCAAGTCCGCCTCTTCCAACGTCCTCGAAAGCCAGTTCGAGCACCGGCACCGTCACCGATTCTTCGGCCTCGAGATCGATGAGCGCCTCGGTCCGCACCGTGAGGGCGGGCCGCGGAACGACGCTGAGGCGATTGACTTGCACGTATGTCCAGTGCCGATGAGGCGTAGGTATCCGGATGTATAGGTGATTCGCCAGTGGATGGAAAGTTTGTGTCGCAGTACCGTGCGCGACGATGAAACCCGTCGGTGGCAGCAAGCTTCAGGACCGCGCCGATGACCTTTTGGCCAAAGGGGCGGACCCGCAGCGGGTCGAGGCTCTCCACCGCGCCAAGCGCTTCAAGCGCTCCTGGCTCGAGATGGCTGAAGCCTTGTCTGAAATCAATAAGCGCCGGCTTTTTGAGTCCTGGGGCTACGCGGACCTCTATGCGTACTGCGCCGAGGAACTCTCGCTGAAACGTGGCACCGTCGAGAAGCTGACCGGTTCGTTCCGGACCATCGAACGCTATGCCCCCGAGCTCCTCAGGCCGGACGGCGACGACGCGAAGCTCCCGTCCTTCGACTCGGTGGATTATTTCGCTCGCGCGGTGGGCGAGCGTGAGAGCCGGCGTGCCGAAACACCCACTGTGGAGGTCATCGACGCGCTCCGCGATGCGGTGTTCGAGGAGGCGCGCCCCGTGGCCGCGATTCGTCGGGAATTCCACGCGACGCTTTACCCAAAGAGCGAGACCGAGGTCGCGACGGAGCACGCCGAACGCACCCGCGCCCAGGTGCGCCGCTTGCTCGACGCGTTGCCAACGGTGACCGGACTGGCGGCGCTCAGCTTACGCGACGCGACAGCGGCCCTCGAGCGCCTGGACCGCGAGCTCACGTCCCTCGCGACGCCACTGCAACAGACGACCCTCGCCGCCGTCGGCAGCTGACCGTCCGGGAATCTCGCCGATGCTCACGCCCCCTTCCCAAACGAGGCTGTCGCGCAGTCTTCGCGCTCGCCTCGCCGCGCTCGACCTGCCCTTCAACCGTTACGGCATCGACCGGTTCGGCGTCTCGCGCGAGCATCTTTACAGGGTATTGCGACCATTCGGTTGGTTCTATCGTCACTACTTTCGTGTCCGCGCACACGGTCTGGCAAACGTCCCGTCGCGCGGTCGAGCGATGTTGATTGGCAACCACTCGGGGGGCGTCGCGCTCGACGCCGCGATGATCATCACTTCGTTGTTGTTCGACCTCGAGCCGCCGCGCCTCGCCCACGGGATGACGGAAAAGTTCATCGCGAACGTCCCTTTTGCAGCCGAGTGGGCAAGCCGCTGCGGGCAGTTCACGGGCCTGCCTGAACACGCCGTGCGCTTGCTCGAAGACGAGCGGCTCTTGCTCGTTTTCCCGGAAGGCGCCGCGGGAACGGCGAAGCTTTTCCCGGAGCGCCACACGCTCGTGAAATTCGGTTCGGGATTCATGCGGCTGGCACTGCAGACACGCGCGCCCATCGTACCCTTGGCGTTTCTTGGGGGCGGAGAAGCGATCCCGACCGTTCACAATGCCCTCGCGCTCGGGAAGTTGCTGGGCGTTCCGTACGTGCCCATCACACCCTATGGCTTGCCGCTGCCGCTGCCGCTGCAACTCGACGTGCTTTACGGGGCGCCCATGCACTTCGAGGGAGACGGAAGCGAGGACGACCGGGTCATCTCGGAGCAAGTTGACCGCGTCAAATCGCGCATCGCCGAGCTCACACAACTGGGGCTCCGACTGCGACGCGGCGACCTGACCGAGACGGAACTGCAGGCGCATCTCGTCGGTGAAAACCAGTGAAAATACTGATTCCTGGAATATCCGGCACGCTCGGGAAGCTCCTCGCGACCCGCCTCTCCGAGCACGGTTGCAAGGTGCAAGGCATCGACCGCCGCGGCTGGCGCGAGGCGCCTTTCGGCATCACCGTCCACGAAGTCGACATCCGCAAGCGCGCGGCCGAGGACGTCTTTCGCACCTTTCGTCCCGATGCCGTCGTCCACATGGCGACGGTGAATCACCTGGCGGCCCGCGGCGACGAACGCCATCGCATCAACCTCGGCGGAACGCGCGCCGTCTTCGAACATTGCAAGACCTGGGGCGTGGAGCAATGCGTCTTCGTCGGACGGCACACCTACTACGGTGCGACCGCCGAATCTCCGCTCTACCACTCGGAAGATGAGCCACCCATGGGCCTCGCAACCTTTCCGGAGCTTGCCGATCTTGTGGCAGCCGACCTCTATGCAGGCTCGGCGCTGTGGCGATTTCCCCAGCTGACGACGACCGTCCTGCGATTCTGTTACTCACTCGGTCCAAGCGGCCACGGCACGCTCGCGACCTTTCTAAGAGGCGGCTCCGTGCCGGCGGTGCTCGGCTTTGACCCCTTGTTTCAATACATGCACGACCAAGACGTCATCGAAGCGTTGATAGTGACTCTCAAAAAGAAACCGCGCGGGGTCTTCAACG
>CANMZR010000300.1 GCA_947502375.1 Polyangiaceae bacterium | reverse complement strand
CTCTACGACGAGTTCGGTGATGACCGCGTGATCGATACGCCGCTCTCCGAAGGCGGCATCATCGGTGCCGCGATCGGCATGGCGCTCTACGGTCTGAAGCCGGTGCCCGAGATTCAATTCAGCGACTTCATCTTCCCGGCCTACGACCAGATTGTCTCTGAACTCGCGAAGTTTCGTTATCGCTCGGGCGGAGAGTTCCCCTGCCCAATGGTGATCCGTACACCGGTAGGCGGCGGGATCCGAGGTGGCCACTATCACTCGCAGTCGCCCGAGGCGCAGTTCATTCATGTCGCCGGCTTGAAAGTGGTCTGTCCCGCCACGCCCGCGGACGCCAAGGGCCTGCTGCTTTCCTCGCTGCGCGATCCCGATCCCGTGATGTTTTTCGAGCCAAAACGCATCTATCGGGCGGCGAAGGGCGAGGTGCCTGAAGGGGATTACACCGTGCCGATAGGCAAAGCGAACGTCGTGCGTCAGGGTGACCATGTCACCGTGGTGGTGTGGGGCGCGATGCTGTACGAGGCGCTCGATGCGGCGAACAAAGTTGCGGCCGAGGGCGTCAACGTGGAGGTGATCGACCTACGGACGCTGTGGCCACTCGACGTCGAAACCGTGGTCGCATCTGTCAAAAAGACCGGTCGTGTGGTCGTGGTTCACGAAGCGCCCAAGACCTGCGGTTTCGGAGCTGAAATCATCTCGCTCATCAACGAAAAAGCCTTCGTTCATCTCGAGGCCCCACCGAAACGCGTATGCGGGTTTGATACGCCGTTTCCGTACACCCTCGAGAACGAATACCTTCCACTGTCGCATCGAATCGTTCCGGCGCTGCTCGAGACCGCGAGGTTCTGATGAGTCGCTTCGAATTCAAGCTGCCGGACATCGGCGAGGGTGTGACCGAGGGCGAAGTCGTCGCGTGGCTCATCCAAGTCGGCGACATGGTGAACGAAGATCAGCCCATCGTCGAGGTCATGACCGACAAGGCGACCGTCACTATCACGGCACCGAAGGCGGGTCGCATCGCCGCACTCGGTGGGCCTGCCGGTGCGGTGATCCCCGTGCATTCGATGCTGGTGCTCTTCGAGTTGGGCGCTGACGGAGCGGCTGCACCGTTGCCCGCGCTGGCGAAGCAGAGCGAAGGTCCCGCTGCCACGGCGGTGGGCGACATCAAGGAAAGCTTGCCCGGCATGGGGCTCTTGCAGCCGCCCGTCGTTCCCTCGAAAGCGGGGCCGCCTGGCGCGGGGAGTTCTGCGTATTTCAACGCGAAACCGCTCGCTACACCCGCGACCCGTCAATTGGCTCGTGATCGCAAAGTTGACCTCCGCGGCGTCGCTCCGACCGGGCCCAATGGTCGGGTGTCAAAGTCCGACGTCGAGCGCGTCGCCCAGGCGGGTTCGCCGGGCTCTGCCACCGCTATCAGCTCGTCACCGATGTCGAGCGCTCCGGCGGTGCCAACCGCGCCCAGGGACGGGGTGCCGGCTAGCGCGTCCCGTCCGCCGATGGCCGTTTCCCCGCCGACTCCAGCGCAACTCGCACTCGAAGTCCGCACGCCGCTGAGAGGCGTCCGCAAGAAGATTTTCGAGGCGATGGCGCGCAGCAAACATACGGCCGCGCACTTTACTTTCGTCGAGGAATGCGACGTCACGGCGTTGAAGGCTTTGCGTGAGCGCTTGCGACCGCTGGCTGCGGAACAGGGCGTCAAGCTCACCTTTCTGCCATTTTTCGTGAAGGCCGTGGTCGCCGCCTTGAAGAAACATCCGTCGCTGAATTCGGCCTTCGACGAGGTCACGAACGAGCTCGTCGAGCGGCGTTACTACAACATCGGGATCGCCGTCTCCACCGAGCAAGGCTTGATGGTTCCCGTCGTGAAAGACGCGGATAGAAAAAGCCTTCTTGCCGTCGCGGAGGACATCCAACGTCTCGGTGATGCGACCAAATCAGGTAAGATTTTGCCCGAAGATCTCCGCGGCTCGACCTTCACTGTCACCTCGCTCGGGCAACAAGGAGGCCTCTTCGCGACCCCGATCTTGAACTTGCCAGAGGTCGGGATCCTCGGGCTGCATCAGATGAAACAGAAGCCGGTCGTGCGAAACGGCGAGATCGTCATCGGTGACGTGCAACTGCTCTCGCTCTCGTTCGATCATCGATTGATCGATGGGCACGTCGGCGCGGCCTTCGCCTACGAAGTGATTCAAGCGATTGAAAACCCGGACCGGCTTTTCTTGGAACTCTGAGCGGGAGCCGTGTTCCTGGCGCTCTGAGCGGGAGCTGTGTTTTTCTTTGAAACAGAAGCCGGTCTTCACCGCCTGCGAGTCGCTTCTTTGGAGTTCTGACATGGCGCTCCATTCCAACCGGGTCGCTATGGCCAGGCGCCTCGAAATGGTAGGGTAAGGCCATGTGGGCTCGGGTTCTAACCGTTGTCTTGGTGGTCGGCGTGAGCGGTCGCGCCCTCGCGGATGGCGTGACGACGGACCCCATTCAGCGTGCGAGCAAGCACGTCGACGAGGGCTTGGGGGCCTACAAGGCAAAAGCTTTCGAAGATGCTGCGGGCCACTTCGAGGCGGCGTTTGATGCGGCGGCGAATGCCCAAGTTTTGCGCCTGGCGATTCGCTCGCGGGACGCGGCAGGCCAATTGGACCGCGCCGCGACCCTCGCTGCGTTAGCCTTGGCGCGGTACCCTGAGGACGCCGAGTGCGCAAAGCTCGCGAGCGGCATCCTCAAAAGTGCGCGCGGCACGCTTGCAGAAGTGACCATCCGATGCACGGCATCGTGCATTTTAACGGTGAACGAAGTTGCGGTGGCCGGCGGGTTTTACGGGCAATTCACCGTGTATGTGAAGCCGGGGGCGACGACGATTCACGCGAGCTTTGCTGGCGGTGGGGAGGTTGTGCGGCACCTCGATGCCCGCGCGACTGCGCCGACCACCGAAGAGCTTTCACCGGCCGCGGAACCCGAAGTTCTTGAGACGCCGCCGGTGCGAACGCCTCCCGAAAAGGGCGAGCATTTGTCCTCGGAGCCCACGGTCGTGCCTACGCCCTCCGAGCGTGAATCGGGTGGGCTGCCGGAGCAGCCGGTGGCGCCTTTCGCGTCGCATGCGCTCGCTCACGCCGTGACGGACGCGGATGGCAACGGCGCTTGGTATCAGGGGCGGGGTCTATTCTTCACGTTGCTAGCCGCCACCGCGGGTGCCGGTGGCGTTGCGCTCTGGAGTGGCATCGACACGTTGAACAACCCAGGCAAAGACGCGGTTCGCAACGCCTGCGCGGGCCAGGGCGTCGAGTGTCCGGAGTACCAACTCGGGCTGCAGAAACAAGAGCGGACCACCGTCCTCATCGGTGCGACGGCCGGTGTTGGCGCGGCGACGCTGCTCGTCGGTGCCGCGCTGACCGAGTTCTCGCCCGCCGCTCGGGTGCACGCGGCCGTGTGGGTCACACCGGGAAACGCTGGGGTCGCCGTGCGGGGAGCGTTCTAATGGTCGCTTCGGTGCTGCTGCTGCCTCAAAATGACTCCAACACGCTCGACCGGTATCAGCTGATCGGCGAGCTCGCATCGGGGGGAATGGCCGTTGTCTACCTAGCGCGGCTCGTCGGAGTTGGCGGGTTTTCGCGGCTGGTGGCGATAAAGAGGTTGCACCCACACCTCGCGAGCGAGCTCGAGTTCGTGGAAATGTTTGTCGACGAGGCTCGCCTCGCGGCCGGCATTCATCATCAAAATGTCGTCGGGCTCCAGGAGATTGGCACGACCGAAAGCGGCTACTACCTCGTCATGGACTACATCGAGGGCGTCACGCTCGCGAAGCTCCTATCGGATGAATCTGCCGCGAAGCGCCGTTTGCCGATCCCGGTCGTGCTCCGTTTGCTCATCGATACGCTGAGCGGGCTGCACGCCGCCCACGAGCTTATGGACGAGACGACGGGAGCTTCGCTCGGGGTCGTGCATCGCGACTGCACGCCGCAAAATATTCTCGTCGGCATGGACGGCTCCGCGCGCCTTACCGACTTCGGGATCGCTCGTGCGAGTTCACGAATCGCCAACACGCGCGATGGTTCCATGAAAGGAAAGCTCGCGTACATGGCACCCGAGCAAACGAAGGGGGAGGGCATCAATCGACGCGCCGATCTTTTCAGTGTCGGCGTCGTGATGTGGGAGGCGCTGAGCGGTCGCCGGTTGTTTCGTGGTTCGACCGAGGCGGAGACCCTGCGTCGGCTCCTCGTCGAGCCAATCCCGAGCCTCCTCGGGACGGCCAGCATTCACCAGTCGTTGGCCGAGGTGTGCGCAGTCGCGCTCGAACGCGAGCCGGACGAACGTTTTCAGAACGCATTGCAAATGATTGAAGCACTCGAAGAGGCCGCTCGCGAGTGGTCCCGAGTGGCGGGGGAGTCGGAGCCGATAGCTCAAGTTCGCACCGTGGCCGCGTTGATGAAGGACCGTTACGAAGTCCAGGCGAACGAGCAGCGCGAGGCGATTCGTCGCTGGATTCAGGCGGCGCCGGTTTCGGCTGTTAGCGTGCGCGAGCTCACACTTTCTGCCCAAAACCTGCCGAGAGTGACCGTGCCCGATACCCGAGGAAGCCAGCCGACGTTGGTTGCCCCGAGCCGCGGAACCGGCGTGAATCCCTTGGTGCTCCTCGGCGTTGTGGACGAAGAAGAAATCGGCATGCAGGACCGTGTGACCACGGTGCCGCCGAACGCGTCGCCGCCGATATCGATGCGGGAATGGCTTGCGGCACCGGCTACGGACGGGCTGGGAACGCGCGGAGTCGAGCGACACACGGATCGAACGCCTGCACCCACGAGCAAGGCTGGCAAGCTGAGCGTTGTCCGAGCCGCCTCCAAGTCACAGAGTGCCCGACAGTGGATGGTCTTTGCGATCACCGCGGCCGTGGCGCTGGGGTTGGCGGTTTACACGGGACTGCACAGCGAGAAGGGCTCGGAAGTCACCGCTGCCGCGCCGTCGTCGACGCGGAGCGAACCTCAGGAACCCGCGAATTCGCTCGCGGCGTTGCCGTCCGTGCCAGCGAGCGAAACCCGGCCGGAAGGAATGCCGAAGCCGCTCGCGGCGCCATCGTCGGCGGGCGGAGCGGCCTCTGTCGCAAGTTCGGTGCAAGAGCCGCTCGGCGCGGGGGCTGGTCACGGGGCTGGCGGTGAGCACGATGGTGCCGGGGTGTTCACGCGTCCCGTGCACGCAGCCTTGGCGGTGAAGCCGCCGGTCGCGGTGAAGCCGCCGCTCGCGGTGAAGCCGCCGGTCGCGGTGAAGCCGCCGGTCGCGGTGAAGCCGCCGGTCGCGGTGAAGCCGCCGGTCGCGGTGAAGCCGCCGGTCGCCGCACCCGAACCCGATGATTTCGCAAACCCCTACCGACACTGAACGCGCAGCATGGCGTGCACGTTGCGCCTGCGCGGATCGAAAAGGAACGGAGCAGAATGCAGCGCGAGACAGCGACGGCTTTTGGGAAGCTCATCCTGCTCGGCGAACATGCCGTCGTTTATGGTGTTCCGGCCATCGCTTGCGCGCTCGACCGTGTTTTGAGCGCCGAGCTGACGTGGCTCGAGACGGGGCCGACCGAACTTGTGCTCCTCAGTGAAACGCGCCTCGCGACGGATGATGACTTGCTAGGCCGCGCGTTCGGGGCGCTCTTGCGAGCGGGCTCGGGGGTGCCGCGTGCGCCGCTCCGTGTGCGGATCACCGGGGCGCTGCCGCCGGGCATGAATCTTGGCTTTTCGGCTGCTGCGGGAGTCGCTGCCGCCCGAGCCATCGAGTCGAGCGCGGGTGGTGACGCTGAAGCCGTCAAGGCGCGCGCCGACGCCTGGGAGCGCATCTTTCACGGGACGCCATCCGGCATCGATGTCGCGGTGGCGATGCATGGCGGTGTCGTGAAGTTTCGTCGCGGCGAGTCCGTGCGCCCGCTTCAGCCTCGCTGCGCCCTGCACTTTTGCGTTGGTTTTAGCGCCATGAAACCGACGTCGACGAAATCCATGGTGGATGCTGTCGCCGCGCTGCGAGAGCGGGATGCCGTCGCGTTTCAGGCCGTCCTCGATGGAATTGAAGCATTGATGGCGCCGGCCGAGCGTGCACTCCTCGATGGCGACCTCAGCGTCCTCGGTGAATTGATGAATCGGAATCACCGGCTGCTCGCTCGCTTGG
>CANMZR010000299.1 GCA_947502375.1 Polyangiaceae bacterium | reverse complement strand
GTGGCTCGCGGCGTGCCACGGACATGAAGCGCTCGAACAGCATGGAGCTTTTCACTGGATCGACGGCGGTGATCCCGAGCACGTAGCAGACGGCGCTGTTCGCGGCGCTGCCTCGACCCTGACAGAGAATGCGTCGTTCACGGGCGATGTCGACGATCTGCTTCACACTCAGAAAATACGGAGCGACCTCGAGCTGGGCGATGAGCTGAAGCTCGTGTTCGAGTTGCCCGATGACCGTTTCGGGGACGCCTTTGGGGTAGCGCTCACGGCCGCCTTCGGCGACGGCATTGCGCAAGTTTTCGTTGGGACTAAGCGCTGGATCGCCATACGAATTGCTTGGAAATGCGTAACGAAGCTCGGCCAGAGAAAAACGGCAGCGCTCGGCGATGGTGACGCTTCTGGCGAGCCAGTCTGCCTGCCCCGGGAAGAGCCTGAGGAGCCTTTCGCCTGAAGCGAGCTCGGCCTCGGCGTTGCAAGAGAGCTCACTACCCGCAGCGTCGAGCGTCGTACCGCGGCGGATGCAATAGAGCACGTCGGCGAGCGGTTTCTTCGCGCGCTCATGATAGAGCGGCCTGGCACTCGCCACGATCGGAAGACCGAGCGCGGTGACGGCGTCGAGCCGCGGTCTGTCGTAAGGGTCGAGGTGACGCCAGGCGGCGACGGCGAGTCGCTCGTCAAAACCGTCGCGAAGCACCGTGAGCTCACCGGATGAGAGCGGCCAGCGCGGCTCGAAAGGAATCACGGCGTAAAGTCCCTCGGCGGAGCCGGCCAGTTGCTGCGCGCTTATCCCCGCCGTGCCTTTTTTGTGAGTGCGATGGGCTTCGGTGAGCAAGCGGCAAAGGTTCGTGTAGCCGCGGGCGTTCTCGACGAGCAAAGCGACGCTCGGCTGCCGACCGGGCTCGTAGCGCGGAGGCTCGATGACCTCGCTCGTTTCGAGGCTCAGCTCGGCGCCGACGACCACGCGTGGGAGCGGCATGCCGGGGTGAGCCTCGGTGAGTTCGCGGGCGGCTTCGTGGAGACGGGCCGAGCCGTAGAGCCCATCGCGGTCGCACAGCGCGAAGGCGTCGAGGTCGAGTTCGTGTGCCCGACGCAGCAGCTCAGCGGGCTGGGACGCGCCTTCGAGGAACGAAAAGCACGAGCGCCCGAGGAGCTCCGCGAAGCGTGGAGCCGGTGTGCGAGAAGACGAGGGCAACGGAACATGTGTTCAGTAGTCTCATTCCCGCAGCTCCGCAAGTCGGGTGCGAATATCTTCCGGCGGCGTGCTCTCGAAGCGCAGTTCTTGGCCGCTCGTTGGATGCACGAAGCCGAGCTCTGCGGCGTGAAGCATGATGCGCGGTGCGGGTATAATGGGACCTGGATAGCGTCGCACATAGACGCGCTCACCGATGAGTGGGTGCCCGGACTCGGAGAGGTGAATGCGGATCTGGTGCGTCCGTCCGGTCTCGAGGCGACAGGTGATGAGGGACGCCCCGTGCAGCCGCTCGACCAACTCGACGTGCGTGACGGCGAGCTGACCGAGGGTTGGGTTGCGAGTGGATCCCCGGAGCCCGTCGCCGCGATTGGCGACGAAATACGAGCGAATCGTGCCGCCGAGCACCGTTCCATGGACGAGCGCCAGGTAGCGACGATGCATCGTGTGGACCCGAAGCTGTTGTCCGAGATGCTTCTTCGCCTCGATGGTGCGTGGAAAAACAATGAGTCCGCTCGTCTCCTTGTCGAGTCGCTGCACGACGCCGAGTTCGGGCCGACCGCGCGCGCCGAGCATCTTGGTCAGCCTTGCACGCAGGAGCACGTCGAGCGTCTCACGCTGCTCTTCGGCCGACTCGTCGCCAAAGGGAATCGTGCTTATCCCCGCCGGCTTTTCGACGACCACCACTGCGGAGTCGAGGTGCACGATCACGAGCTCGCGAAGTTTTTCGGCCTTTTTACCAGGGGCTCGCTCGTTGATGCGGATGCGATTTCCGGTGTGAACAAGGGCGCTTGCGTCGCGTGCGTTCTCACCGTTCACCGTCACCTTGCCCGTGGTGATCGCCTGGCGCGCTCGCTCCCAGCTCAGACCCGAGAGGGCTTTCAATACCGCGTCGAGACGCCGCGCACTGTGTGCACCGTCCACCACGAACTCGCCCGAGGGCGTGCCTACGATTGCGCTCATACCAGGATGCACCATAGCTCGCGTACCGAGGGCACACGAAAAGATTGGCAGCGCGCGAAGAGGAGGGTCATACGGCGGCCATGGTATCTGACCTGACTGCCCGACTCGCCGACTCTGGCTACACCCCTGCACGCGCGGAGGTGGCTCCGCTCCTGACTCTGGTGATGGGTGCGGACGAGGTGGCGAGCGATCGGGCTGAGAAGGCGCTAGCGAAGCTCGGCGCCCCGGCCGTGGCTGAGGTGCTGCAGGCACTTCGGACGAAAGAGGGGGCCGCCCGAGCGCGGGTCGTGCGGGCCGCGGGCCGACTCGCTCGCGGGTTGACGGGTGAGCCGCAAGCGTTGCTCACGACAAGTCTGCTCGAGCGTCTCGAAGACGAAGACGCGGTCGTGCGCCGCCAAGCGATCGTCGCGCTCGGGCGGCTCGGTGGCGAGGCCGTGGTGGTCGCTTTGTGTACGCGTGTACACATCGAAACGCGGGTCGAGCACCATCGCGCGCTCGCCGATGCGCTAGGCAAAAGTCACGATCCTCGAGCACGCGAAGGTCTCGATGCGCTCCGCGAGTTCGCGCGACGCCATACGGATCTGCGGCTCGACCGCATCCTTGGCGAAGCCGATCTCAAGGTGCGCCGCGGCGAAGCGCGCGAAGCTCCGAGTTCCATTCACGTGGACAGTCCGACTCCGAAAGCTCTCGAGACTTGGTTTCACACCCGTTCCGGGCTCGAGGAACTCCTCATCGAAGAGCTGTTGGCGATGAAGCTCGGCGGGCGCATCGTCGCGCCAGGCATTGTGGCGGCGACCTTCAGTGGTGTGCTCGGCGAGCTCGCGAGTTCGCGCATCAGTGTGCGCTTTGGTTTTCCATTGCCCCAGGAGCTTGTGAAGGGCGAGGATGGCCTTGCGGATGCGGTCGTGCGCGCGCTCACGTCGGATGCGGCCGCGGCAATTTTGACCGCGTTCACCGGCGGGTCGATTCGCTATCGGCTCGAGTGGGCGGAGGCCGGACGCCGTCGTGGCGGCAGCATGCGCGTGGCCGAAGCGGTGCTGAGAAAGCGCCCTACTTTTGTCAACGATCCGCGCGCGGCGACCTGGGAGGCGGTGATCTATGATCGGGGTCCGTTGGTGCAAGTCGAGCTTTGGCCGCGGGGTTTGGCCGATGACCGGTTCTCGTATCGCGAGGCTCTCTTGCCGGCGAGCTCGCATCCGACCGTCGCGGCCGCCCTGGCGCGTGCGGCCCGCGTGAAGGACGACGACGTGGTGTGGGATCCCTTTGTCGGCTCGGCGTCCGAGCTCATCGAGTGTGCGCGCTTCGCTCCTGGAGCCCAGCTTTTTGGTTGCGATATCGATGAGGATGCCCTCTACGCGGCCCGTACGAACCTCAAAGCGGCGGGTGTCTCGGCGAGTCTGACCCGGATGGATGCGCGCGCCTTTCGGCCGCCCCAAACGCCGACTGTGATCCTGACGAACCCGCCGATGGGTCGGCGCATCGCCGATCTCGACAGCCTCCGCGAGGTCTTTGCAAAGCTCGTCCAGCGTGCGGCCGAGTGGTTGCCCGAAGGCGGCCGCCTGGTGTGGCTCTCGCCGTTGCCGCGCGAGACCGAGGGGTTCGCCGAGCAACACGGTCTCGTCGTTACCGGCCGTCGTGACGTCGACATGGGCGGGTTCTTCGCCGAGCTGCAACGCATCGAGCGAGCGCCTCTCGGAGTGCCCTCGGGGACGCCTGTGCAGCGTGACTTGCGTTCACGGCGTTGAATTGAGCGAGCATTTCGTGGTTCCCTGATACTTTGAAGGCCGTGGATCGATCCATCTTTCGCTTGGTATTTTCCGGCTGTTTGCCCTCCCGTGGCGCGCTCGTGCTGCTCGGTGCGTTTGGGTGCGGTGGCAATAGCGATGCGGCCGTAATGCCTTCGCCGGTTCCGGATTCGGCGCCCGTCGTCGAGGAAAATGAACCTCTGAAGCTCGAGCTCCTACAGCCTGCGCGGGCGGCCTTCATCGCCGCATCCGAGGGCCCCGAGATCGAGGTCGTCGGACGCGGAGCTTCGCCTGGACTGACGGTCAACGGTGAGTCCGTCACGCCGTTGCTGGATGGCTCGTGGAAGACGGTCGTCTCGGCGCACACCGGGCTGAATGTGATTCATGCAGAAGACGAGCTGTCGAGCGTGGACAGCCCGTTTCTCTTTGGTACCTTCGCAGCGCCTTCGAAAGCGCTGCCGGCGGCCTTGTCGGTTCGCATCAACGCGAGCGGCTTCAAGAACGCCGATCCGAAGATTGCAACGCTGACGCGCCTAGCCCAGCTCGCGGTAGACGACATCGATCTGCTCGGCCAGCTGAAGGGCCAGACGTTCTCGGGCACTTTCACCGGTGGTTCGTGGTCGTACAAGGTGTCGAGCACGAGCTACGCGGGCGTGAAGGTTTCGTTCGCACCCAGGAGCGGTGGCGCATCCTTCGAAGCGGCGGTGAACAAGGTTGCGGTGAAGGGCGTTCTCGCCGTGAAGGTGCTGTTCACCAAGACGGACAACGCGACCATCGCCGTGGATTCGACGACCGTGCGAGGTGATATCGATGCGGCGCTCGTGAACGGTGCACTCACCGCAAAAGGCTCCTCGATCACGAGCAAACTCCTCGGGTTTAGCTATGACTCGAACAACGCGGGGTTCCCTTGCTGCGTCGACTGGATATTGACGAAGGTGATGCAAAGCAACATCGAGTCGGCGGTGAAAGAGAAGGTCAAGGAGGTCATGGAGGGCAAGGTCGCGTTCGCGCTGAATCAGCTCGGCCTGCCGTCGACGATCGACCTGTCGAGCACCGGTTTCCCTGCAAAAATAGGCATCAAACAGGTGTTTGATGGGGCTTCCTTCACGGCCTCCGGTGCCACGCTGACGGCCCAGCTTCACTTCACCGGGAAGTACGCCGCGGACGCTCCGGGGGCGACAGCGCCGGGGTGGCTCAAGGTCGGCTCGAAGCCGCTCACCTTGGCGACGACGTCACCTCATGGAGTCACGCTTGCGCTCGATGCGGTGAATCAGGCGCTCTTTACCGTGTGGGGACAGAACGCGCTCACACGCACCATCGACAACGTCCCGCTCGTGGGCTCGGTCACGCTGACCCCGATGCTGCCGCCTGTGGTGACGATGACGCCCGAAGGCAAGCTCATCGCCGCCCTCGGCGAAGTCGTGGTCGAGGCAGCACTCGCAGGCAATCCATGGAAGGCGGCGGTGTCGATCATCGATGAGGTCACGCCAAGTTTGAGCGCAGCGGCCGGTAAGTTGACGCTCGCCCCGTCGAAGAGCCCGCAGATTTCATTGACCTGGCTCGACGCCGACCAGGTCGCGCCTTCGCTCCGTGCCGTGATTCAGGCGTTGATCTTGAAGCAGGTTCCGTTGCTGCTCACCCCGATAGCGCTTCCTTTGCCGTCCTTGCCGCTCGCCGCGTTGGCGCCGAGTCAAGCGCTGATGGTGGCGGCTCTCGGGCCGACGTCGACGCTTACGTTCGACCTGAAGACGCATCGTGCAGCCATTCAAGGCGCGCTCATGCTCATGCCCATACCGTAACCAATAACGCGTTGATCTCCACTTGGCTCGGTCCGGTGTTGCTGGCCTGCAGGTCGATGCCCGTCGCGCAGACCTCACAGGTCGGATCTCCCGTGTAGAGAGGTCGCGGCGACATCGCTTGCAGTTCGCCCGCGAGCGCCGCCATGATCGTCCATTGCCCTGCGGCTGATGCGCGGTCGAGCGCTGCCGCGAGCGAGCCTTCGACGTTTCTTGGATCGTGATCACAATCGTGATCACAGTCTAAGGTCCGCGTACTTACGTCGAGAGTCCGAGAGGGTGCCCCCTTCACCACCTTGTTTGAATCCGCTGGTTTTTCTCGTTTGCATTAACGGCCCGCTAGCGGCCCGTGAGCGGCCGCCACCCCAAGCTGAACCAGGGCGACCGCAACTCTCCGAATTCTCTGGAGCGCGACGTGGTCCTCTCGGCGGCACACCGCCTGCCAGGCGGCCAA
>CANMZR010000298.1 GCA_947502375.1 Polyangiaceae bacterium | reverse complement strand
GGGTGGTAGAGCGACGTCGGGTGAAACTGGTAGAATTCCATGTTGCCGATTTCGGCTCCGGCGCGGTAGGCCATCGCGACTCCGTCACCGGTCGCAACGTCGGGATTGGTCGTGTAGAGGTACACCTTGCCCGCGCCGCCGGTGGCCAGCACGGTCTCATCCGCGAGCCAGGTCTCGACCACGTGAGAATCTTCGGTCGAGGCGGCCTCGTTCAGGAAATAGGCTCCTACGCAGCGATCCGGAGCGCCGAACGAGGTGAGCATGATGAGATCGATGGCGGTGTGATCCTCGAGCACCTGGATGTTCGGATGCGCGGCGCAGGCTGCGACGAGCGCCCGCTGGATTTCGTGCCCGGTCGCGTCCGCATGGTGAACAATCCGACGCGCAGAATGCCCGCCTTCACGCGTCAGCGAGAGCTCCCCATCCTCGGTGTCGAAGCGCGCGCCGCGGGCGATGAGCTCCGCGAGTCGTTCCGGCCCTTCGTAGACGCACTTCTCGACGGCCACCTCGTGGCAAAGCCCCGCTCCTGCGACAATGGTGTCGCGTTTGTGGGCCTCGGGGCTGTCGCCCGGCGCCATCACCGCCGCGATCCCGCCTTGCGCGTAGGCCGTGTTCGACTCGAAACGGCTGCGCTTTGTGACCAGTGTGACCTGCAGCCCGTCCGCCGCATCGAGCGCGAGCGTCATGCCGGCGATGCCTCCACCGATCACCAAAAGGTCGGTCTTCTGCGTCACGCGGACGAGCCTACCCCACGGAACGCCTCGCCGCATCCGCCCCCTGAAAAAACGCCTCGTCGCGCGCTCTGAAAATTCCACCGAGCGCGCCTTGACTCGGTGCAGCATTATCAATACACCGAGCGACGTGAAAATCCTCGTTGCCCTCAAGCGCGTTGCGGACCCCGACAACGCCAATAAGGTGAAGATCCCGGCGGACGGCTCGAAGGTCGATACCGCTGGCCTCGAGTGGAAGCCGAACCCCTTTGATGACTACGCTCTCGAGACGGCCTTGCGCCTCACCGAAGACGGCAAGAGCAACAAGGTGCGTAAGGGTGAAGTCGTCGTTGTCAGCTTCGGACCGAAGGAGGTTGAGACGACCTTGCGAAGTGCGCTCGCGACCGGCGCCGACCGCGCCATCCGCGTCGAATGCACCGACGAGCAACTCGATGGGTTTCTCGTCGCTCGAGCACTTGCGAAGCTCGTCGAGACCGAAAAGCCGGACGTCGTCATGCTCGGGAAACAAGCCGTCGACGGTGACTCAAACCAGGTCGGGCAAATCTTGGCGGAGTTGCTCGATTGGCCACAAGCGGCCTTCGCAGCGACGCTCCGCGAAGAGAGTGCTGGGCTGCTCGTCGGTCGTGAAGTCGATGGTGGCGTCCTCGAAATTCGTGTCAGCTTTCCCGCGGTCGTGACGGTGGATCTGCGAATCGTCGCGCCCCGCAGCGTCTACTCGACCGCGACCGACGCCGCCTTCAAGTACAACGATGGCGTGCGTTTCGCGCCATTGCCGGCGATCATGCAGGCGCGCAAAAAGCCCCTCGACACGAAGAGTCTCGCCGAGCTCACGACCGAGAAGCCGCGGATCCGCTACGTTCGTTACGAAGCGCCGCCGGCACGAAAAGCCGGCACCAAGGTGGTCGATGTCGATGCGTTGCTCGACAAACTCAAGAACGAAGCGAAGGCGCTCTGACGTCCGTCACGTGAAGGAATAACACCATGGCAAATGTACTCGTCGTTGCTGAGTTCGCGGATGGGAAAGTCAAGAAGACCACCCATTCGGCGGTCACCTTTGCTCGCACGGCCGCGGCGGCGCTCGGCGGCTCCTATTCGATCCTCGTGCTCGGTTCGAGCGCGGGTATGGCCGTGGACGAGCTCGCGAAACTGGGCGCGGCCAAGGTGCTGGTCGCCGAGGACGCATCCCTCGGGAATTATCTCGCCGAAACTTACGCGCCGACGGTCGCCGAGGTGGCGAAGGACTACGCGGTGGTCGTTGCGGCAGCGAGCGGGTTCGGCAAGGACTTGTTGCCGCGCGTGGCCGGAGCGCTCGCGGCAGGCTATGCCGCCGACATCACCGAGGTGCTTTCGAGTGGCGGAACGCTTCAGTACAAGCGCCCCATGTTTGCGGGCAATGCCTTCGGGATTTGCGTCATCGACTCGGCCGTTCAGGTCGTCACCGTGCGTCAGAGCGCGTTTGCCCCCGCCGAGCCGACCGGGGCGGTCTCGCCGAGCGAGAAGGTCGGTATTGCGCCCTCGGGCAAGGCCGCAGGCCGTGTCGAGTGGGTGAAGTACGAGCAGGTCAAGAACGAACGACCGGAGCTTGCCGAGGCCAAAGTTGTGGTCGCCGGCGGGCGCGCTTTGAAGGAGCAGTTCTACGAGTTGTTGGATCCGCTTGCAGACGCGCTGGGTGCCGCTATCGGTGCGAGTCGCGCCGCGTGTGACAACGGCTATTGCGCGCCGGACCTCCAGGTCGGTCAAACCGGCAAAGTGGTCGCGCCGGGCCTCTACTTCGCTATCGGCATCAGCGGCGCCATCCAACACCTCGCCGGCATGAAGAGCAGCAAGGTCATCGTCTCGGTCAACAAGGACGGTGATGCGCCGATCTTCCAGATCTCGGATTATGGCCTCGTGGGTGACCTCTTCAAGGTCGTGCCCGAGCTCACCGAAAAGCTCCGCGCGATCAAGGCTGGCTGAGCGCACGAAGTTTCAGGTAAATCCTTGGTTTTTGGGGTTTTTGTGCTTTTCGTCCCAGAACCGGCAGCGCTTTTGCGACGATGATGCGCGGCGTGGTACTCAGGGTGCTCGCCGATGGTCGTGCTCGGTAGCGATGCACGACCGTAGAAAATAGCGATGCCAACACCGGAAGAATTGTTTTTGGCAGATACGTTCGTCGCAAGCGAACTCGATCGGGCACTCGCGCCGTTTCTTGACTTGCTCGATGCAGACGAGCTTGCGTGGATGCGCGAGACACTCGCCGTCGAACTATCGGAAGACGCTGCCCTTCAGGGGCTGCTCCTGGCCGCCTATCCGCAGACCGTCGAAGCGAGCGGTGAGCGTTTGAAGCCCTGGTTCGAACGTGAGGAGCTGTCCGACTCAAAGAAAGTCGGTTGACGGTCAGTCCGCTATTGGTTGCAGAGGGTCTTGCCATAGGGCTCCGCTCGAGGGCGGCAGGGCGGGAAGCCACGCTCAGGCGCACGCAGCGCCGCAACGCCGCCTTGCAGTGACGCAACGTGTCACGCGGGTGTGCTTTTCAATCTGCCGTCAATGCGCTACGCCTTCCGCATGGCTACTCCGCGCACAGAGTTCGTCACCATCCGAGGCCGGGTGCTCTGGCTGACGCAGGATCTCGATGTGCTTGCGTCCCAACTAAGCGGCACGGAGCTGAACGAACGCCCCGAACTGGACGCGTTGATCGATAACATCTCCACCGACGAGCTGACGCCGGGTTGGGTTTGTTATTATTTCGACGAGACGCTCGCGCGCTACTGCTTGGTGGGTCTGCGTGGCGGCAAGGTCGAGCGGGATTCGGTCAAAAACGGGCGCTTTGGCGTGATCGTCAGCGGTCGCTCGAAGGGCTGCGGTAGCTCGCGTGAGACGGCTCCTTACTCGGAGCGCGAAGCCGGGGTTCAGCTCATCGTCGCGCGCAGCATCGAGAAAATCTACCGCCAGAATTGCCAAAATATCGGCCTCTTGACGACGACAGATTTCGGCATTCTCGACCGCATCGAACGGGGCGAACAACTCCCGATTGAGGAATTCACGAGGGGTCTCGATCGCATCAGCGCCGACGTCGTCGAGTACGGTGGGCTCTTCAATTACAACAAGGCTCGGCTCGCCGGTGAAGTGTCTCCGCCCGCGCTCGCTACGCCCGCTCGCCCGATGACCCTCTGCGAGAAGATCATCGCCCAGCACGCGATCGTGGATGCGAAGGCCGGTCTCGTTGGAGTCGCAGCAGTCAAGCCGGGCGATTCCCTTTTCGTTCGTTCGAGCGTGCGCTTCAGCCACGAGTACGTCACTCCCATGGCAGAGTCGCTGTTCGCTGCCGCCCTTGGAAAAGACGCGAAAGTGACACACCCAGAGTCGGTGTTCGCGTTCCGTGATCACCTCACTTTTCTCGATCTCGTGATGCCGAAAAAGCACATCGAGATGGGTCTGAAGGAGCAAGCGGCGAAGCTCGAAACGGTTCAGGCGGCCTTCACGAAGAAGCAGGGCATCAAGCTTTACGGGGAGGTGAAGCGCGATGGAAAAACCGTCGGTTCCGAGGCGATTTGCCACAACAAAGTGATCGAAGAGATCGCGCTGCCAGGAGACATCGTCACCGGCACCGACTCGCACACGTGCATGGCGGGCTCGCTCGGATGCTTCGCCTTTGGGGTCGGCTCGACCGACATGGCGAACGCTTGGTATACGGGTGATGTGCGGCTCGCGGTGCCCGAAACGGTGCGCTTCATCTTGAGCGGCGAACTGCGCTTCGGCGTCACCGCGAAGGACGTGATGTTGCACCTCTTGGCTCAACCGTTTTGGCGCAGCGGTGACGGTATTGGCAAGGTGCTCGAGTTCTGCGGTCCCTCGGTTCAGAGGCTGCCGCTCGATGAGCGCTCGACGTTGACGAACATGGCGGTCGAGGCGGGGGGGTTCACCGGCATCATCGAGGCGGACGAGGTGGTCGTGCAGTACCTCGTGACCCAGCGCGGGCTCGATGCCGACGCCGTGCGTGCGCGGATCCTGAAAGCCGACGTCGATGCCGTCTACGCCCACAGCTTCGAGGTGGACCTCGGCGCCATCGAGCCGATGGTCGCTACCCCCGGTGATCCGCGCAACGGCGTGCCACTCAGGACGCTCGTCGACAAGCCGATCAAGATCGACATCGCCTACGGTGGGTCTTGCACCGGCGGGAAGAAAACCGACATGGACATGTACGCGCGTGTTCTGCAGCGTGCGCGAGACCAAGGTAAAACGCTCGCGAAAGGCGTGCAGCTCTACATTCAATTCGGTTCGCAAGACATCCGCCGTTACGCCGAAGAACGCGGCTACGTCGCACTCTTCGAGTCGATGGGCGTCGAGCTCGTGGACCCGTCTTGCGGTGCCTGCATCAAGGCCGGTCCCGGAGTTTCGTTCCTCGAGTCCGAGGTGACGGTGAGCGCGATCAATCGCAATTTTCCTGGGCGCAGTGGCCCGGGACAGGTGTACCTGGCGAGCCCGCTCGTGGTCGCAGCAAGCGCTATCGCTGGGACCATTGTCGCCCCCGATAGCGTCTGACGCGACGGACGCTCAGCCGCCCGGCGCGGGAGGCATTGACCAGTCCGTTACGCATTTGCCGGTTTGCCCGTCGCACTGTCCCGCTAGCGGGTCAAAACCCGGGCAGTTCGTGTCACAGGCCGCTGCACAATTGAGAGCTTGGTACTGGTCGCTTAACTGCGTGAAGGCGGTGACATCTGGAAGGTCCACCGCAACGAGGAAGGCACAGCAACTCAAGGTCTCTCTGACGAACACGGTGCAATGCGGCACGTCCGTGCTCGATGAGCAGTTCTTTGCCGTATCGAGGGCGGCTGCGTAGGCCAGTTCGATACCGGCGCAGGGGCTGACGGTGCCGCCCGCTCCGCCCGCTCCGCCCGCGCCAATCGCCGCGTCGATGACCGCTTTGCCGCCACACGCAGTGGGTCCAAAAGCCGCTGCCACCAAACCCGCGAGTGCAATCCAACGAACGTTCACGATGCCTCCTATGCGCCACGCGTCGTCTTTTCTCGGCGTTTAAAATCCGATACTTCACCGACGGCAGAATGCTAACACGGCTTTGGTGGATGGAAAGAAGGGCTTGAGCACGATTGTCGTTGGGGACGTCCACCTCACGCGGCAAACGTCCCCCGACGTCCCGCGAGACCTCGAGCGAGTGCTTCGGCGCCACCCCGGAGCGCAGCTTGTTTTCGTCGGGGATTTCCTCGATCTTGTGACCGATGCTCCGCGGACGGAACGGCGGGCGGCAGTGGCGGCGGTGTTCGGCGTTCACGCGTCACTGCGCCGGGCGCTGGCCGATTTTGTAGAGGGCGGGGGCGAGCTTTCGTTCATCGGTGGCAACCACGACGCGGCGCTCGGCATGGCCGGGGCGGCCGATGACCTTGCCGACGCGCTCGGCGTTCTGGGTCACTCACAAACTCATC
>CANMZR010000297.1 GCA_947502375.1 Polyangiaceae bacterium | reverse complement strand
CATCGGCAGCCGGCGTCGGTTCACCACCATCGAGCACCTCGGGGGCCATGAAGCCCGGCGTTCCCACGACCGTGCGCACGATCGCCGCAGCCGCCCCCGGCTCACCCATCGAGAACTCCCCCTGCAGGATGAACGCAGCCGTCGCTAGCGGCTCGTGCCCCTCGACGGCCGGTGTGCGTCGCGTATCGGCCTGCTGCGAGATCCCAAAGTCGAGAACCTTCAGGCCCGTCGCCGTCAGAAACAAATTCGCCGGCTTGAGGTCGAGATGAACCACGCCCGCGCGATGGATCTCGTCAAGCGCCGCGGCCACCTCCAGCGCCAACTTGAGTGCGCGACGCCAGCTGAGCCTGCATCCCGCATCGACGAGGCTCGCGAGGCTCGCGCCCCGGAGCAGTTCCATGGCGACAAACGGAACCGCCCCACCGGGCGTGTCCAGGAGACCGGCTGCGTAGACCGTCACCAGCGCGGCGTGTCGGAGGGCTGCGATGAGGCGCGCTTCCTCAGCCCAATCCGTTGCAACCGCGCGGACGAGCAGCTTGAGCGCCACTTCGCGCAGCGGCTTTCCGTCCGGCAAGAGTTCTTCAGCCCGCCAGACGTCCCCGAACCCTCCCTGCCCTAATGGCTCGACGAGTCGGTACCGTTCATCGAGAACGTCTCCCTTCTCACGCGCCCGCTGAACCATCGAAACACAATAAGGTGTTCGACCCGCCCCGCGAACCAGAAACGCTCAGCGAACCCGCGACCGGCGAAGCTCGGCCGCGCGCGCTCGCACGGACTCCGCGCTGATGAGCGGCTCAAGCACGCGGGCCCCTTCGCACTCGCGTCGCACACTCTCCCAGGCCTCCGGGGACTCGATAAGATGCGGCCAAAACGGATATGTTCGGCACTGAGTCGGCCGCCCCTCGTAGACGCCACAACCACGCGTCTCCGGCATAAAAAACTCGCAATCGCCATTAAAACGCTCGTAAAGCGAAGGTCTACCCCCGACCATCCGAACGTGCTTTCGAGTGAACTCCGCCGTGTCGAGCCCAAGCTTGGTCGCGAGCCGCAGCACGTCGGCCTCGTCGAGCCACACGAAACCAGGCGCACCCGTGCAGCAATCCCCGCAGCCCGTGCAGTGGAAGGGCAGCCCAGGTTCAAACCAATCGCTCATCGAATTCCTATCAGGTCGCGAGTTCCCGAAGGAGCGGCGGCAAGCGGCGTGGGTCGCAAACCGACTGAAGTGCCTCGCCGCTGACGACTCCTCCCATGTTGCAGGAACCCGCCCGCGGTAAATGATCCATCCAGAAAAGCTCGAATTGGTCCTCGTGCGCCATGCGACGCAGGAACGGCTCGAGCGGCAAGACGAGCCCGTCACGCCAGCGTGCGAGGTACACGACGTTGGCGAGCCGCAAAGGAGAGGCGAAACCCAAGCGCCGGCGCGCGCCAGTCGCGTGCGGCCCAGTGTGGTCGATGAACTCGACCGTTTGCGAATCGCCGAAAAGATCGGGTTCGGTCCGCTGCACGGTGACGAGCGTCCAGTTGCAAAGTGGCCGAAGCGCACGCAGAAACACCCGCGTCATCTGCTCAAACTCGGGCAGATCAGCCGTCGCCCGCGCCTCGTTGTAATGGCCGTGCGCGAACGAATTTCGCTCGGCGTGCATAAGATTGCTCAACGCGTCGAACGTCTGATTTTGACCGAGCGTCACGTCGAGCACCTGACGCGCGAGCCGCCCTATCGGATCATCGATGCCCTCAAATCCGTTGACGGCCAGACGAGCGAGTTCACGCCACGCCCCGAGCGGCAGCCCGGTGCGGGTCGCGTGCTTTTCGTAGAATGCGCGGATGGCCGCGTGGTCGCCTTCACCGCCCTTCGCGAAGTACGCCGCACCGAGGACGATGGCAATGAACCGCCATGCGCCCTCGAGCACATCGAACAACATCTTGATGCGCTCGACCGAGCTCGACGCCGCGATGGCCGCGTACACCCGACCTGCAATTGGGTACGGCAAGCCCCCGCTCAGCGCGGAAAGAACGCCGTGGGCATCGTTGCACTCGCGCGAGAGTTCCTCCGCGCGCACCAGGGCCAGCTCCACGGCCACGCCCTCCCAGCTCACGCTGCGCGGCAACTCGAGCTTGCCGTCGGTCACGGGGGACCGCGCATGCCATTCGCATTGGACCTGCACCCCGAGCTGGGTGGCGTCGAGCTTGCGACTGACCGATGCCCCGATGATGCCCGGGGCCAACCGCGACAACGTTGCACCAGGGCCGACGAGCGTCACTATCACCGCCGCGAGTTCTTGTTCCAAGGCACCCACGACCTGCCTGCCGATCTGCGCGAGCGCGTTCTGCTCTTCGATAGCAAACAGCAACATTTGCTGCTTTGGACTCGTCGCCCGCTCGATGAGCTGACTCGCGGTACCGAGCCGAAAACGCTCCTGGCGTAACCGCAGATCGATGACGTCTCTCACGTTCGCTCCAGGGCCACCCGCCGCTTCCACGGCATTCAGGGCGAGCTCCACCTCACGGCCGGCGTTCGCAGCGTCACCCTGCAGTTGCCAGGTGCCAACCGCGACAATCGTCAGCCCTTCAGCAAGCAAGGCCTCGACCCCCGCACGCGCCCGCTCAACAAACGAATTGGCGTCGCCTCTTACGAGACACGCAATGACGTCGTCACTCCGTGCCACGACATCTTGGGGCCAAAGTCGATGCAGCCGCACGACTGCGGCTACCGAGGTCGCGGACGCAATTTGCCCGTGAACGGCACCCATGGCGAATAGAACGAGGCCCGCAGGTCCGCCTTGCTGCAGAGCGGTCGCCACCTCTTGCTCGAGCGCAACGCGAGCCAACAACCCACTCGCGGTGTCGACGATGCCTGCCGACACGGCACGAGCGACGTAACGTCGGTCGACGAACGAGGCCCGCATGCCACCCACCGTAACGAACGTTCCGTGGACCAGCGGAGCCTTCTCGCCCCGCTGCAAGACTCGCTCACCGACTTGCACGGGCACGCTGCACTCCTCGCGCCGCAGCAGCCACCAGCGAACCCCGTCATGCTCCAACCGCACGGCCAGCCGGGAGGCGACATCCGGGTAGACAAGCTCATTTTTCTGGTCACCGACCTGGGGCGCACGACCAAGGTTGAGCGTGCCCACCGGTTCGAGCCGTAAATCGCGCACGCTGCCGTCACGCGTTTCAATGCGGAGCCGATCGGGAGCATCCACCTCGCCGCGCCATAGCGAAAAAACGGGAGCTGCGGTGAGCCACATCGTCGCAGCTCCACGGGTGCGAGACGCGATCGTCGCATCGAGCGGACCGACCTGCGATTCGAGGCCTTCTGCAACGAGCCGGACGGCCGGTGTCGGTAACGCCAGCGACGGGTTCGAGTCCACACCTGCGGACTCGGGCACGCTCTCGATGGCATGCAGGGAAACGACCTTGAATCGCGAAGCGTCCCTGACCTTGGGGAGGTCCTCGAGTGCCAGCAAGATCTCGTCGACGCTCGACCATCGCTCTTCGGGAGCGCGCCTCAGGGCTCGAAGAACGATGCTCTGCAACTCGCTGCAAACTGCAGGATTTTCATCGATGAGCGAGGCCGGGTCGCGCTGGCATATCGCTGTCACGAGCCGCGCGTAAGAACGCTCGACGAATGGAGGAAACCCGGCCAACATCTCGTAGAGGACCGTCCCGAAGGCCCAGATGTCCGCCCGCCGATCGACCGCTACGAGTGCTTCGAATTGCTCGGGCGCCATGTAGGATGGCGTCCCTGCGACGATGGCCTCGCTGGAGAGAACCTGACGGGCCTCTTTTTCACTGGGACCGGCACCCGTTTGGGGCTCGAACTCGCGAACATTCGAGAGGCCGAAGTCCAAGATTTTTACATGCTCGAGGTCGTCGTCACCGGTCACGAGAAAGATGTTTTGCGGCTTCAGATCGCGATGGACGATGCCCGCCTGATGCACCTTGCGCATACCACGCAGAAGTTCGACCGCAAGTCGCAGCACCTCGTCTACCGGAAGCCGGCGCCCTTGAGACAGCCGGGCCGCGAGGTCCTGTCCGGCAAGGAGCTCCATCACGAGAAACGGCTCACCGCGCTCGTCATGGCCCCAATCGAAGACATCGACAACGTGATCGCTGCGCACCACGCAGAGCGCCCGAGCCTCTTCTCGAAAGCGTGCCAACGCGGCCTCATCGAGCGCCCATCCACCGTGGAGAAACTTGATGGCGACACTCTTGCCGACAGCGACATTTTGCGCCTCGTACACCTGCCCCATCCCGCCCGCACCCAGGAGGCGCACGAGATGGTACTTGCCAAGGAGAACAAGCCCGATTCGATCTTGGTGCGTACCGCTCTCCACGCTGACTCGTTCCGTCTCCATCGCTCCGCGCGCTCTTGTGCCGTGAACACTGCTTCAGCGGGAGTCCGCCGTCCACTCACTCGCACGAAAGCACGATTTTGATCGCCCCTGACGGGAACACTTTCGGGCCACTGGACGTCTGCTAACCCATGCTTGGTCTCGACCGAAACGTGACAGCCTTTGGCTCTCGCCCCATGCCCGTGTAGTCTTCTCCATTTCAGGCCCAACGCCGACATGAATCAAACACACGACACCCGCCATCTCATCATCGCGTTGCCAGGCGGTCGGGTCGCCCGGATCCCAGCAGAAATTCTCGAGGGCTACGTCGTCAGCGACGGCACCTGCGTTCACGGCGATCCCGGCGAGGAAGACGTGGGCGTGTCGGCCCATCACCTCAGCGTCGACGCGACCATCGGCTCACACGAATGGCACGCGGACTTCGAGTTGGGGGAGTGCGACTACCTCGATGCATCCGGATTCCCGCAGCGCAAAAACACCTGGCATCGACACCCGTTCGGCACCGAGTACGCCGAGCTTTACGAGGTTCAATGAGACGGTCATCCAAGCGCGCTCTTTTCGCGGGCACGGTTGCGCTGGAGCTCGCGCTGGGAGGCTGTGTTACGCCGCGCCATCCCCTTGCAACCGATGGGGCGCTCGACATCACAATCGATGGTGGGTTGCTGTTCGCGGTGGACCTCCTCGATGCCGACGGGCACGCGCTTCTGCCGCGTCAAGAACCATTCGAAAAGCACGTAAAGCTCTACTTCACGCAAGATGGCTCAGCCGACCGCGGCGCGTACGTCGACTTGCAAGTGTCGCCCCCCGAAGCGCTCGCTCTCGTGTCCATCGACGATACCTGCGAACGGCTCACAGGGACCGTTCGTTGCACGGCCGGTCTCGACGGTTTCGCGAACCTCGTCGTTCGCTCCGAGTCCACTTTTTACGGTGTGGCAACGCTCGGCGTCCTCGGCCGCCGCGCCGACGAAAAACAGATCATCATCCAAGCGCCGGGGCTCCCACCGAACACCACGAACTTCGACATCCTGATCGAAGGAGCTTCGAGCAACCGCGTGACGCCGACTTATGACGGGCTCGCGTGCACGCTGAGCGCAGCCCCAGGAATGCCCTTTGATAAGTGGCCACCGGGGTCCATTCGCAGCCGAAAAGCCGAGCTTCGGGCTTCGGCACCACAGAGCAGCTTGGCGTCCCTCGCGGGCGCACCGGTGCTCGTCGAAACCGTCCATCCCGAGGCGTTTGTGTCGCTGGATCCGCTCTGCCCCGCACCCCACGAGCGACGGCTTCGCCTTCAATTCGACGCGATTGGGCGATCGGGGGAATTTCACTTTTGCTTTAGCGACCTCGGCGGTGACAACATCCAGCTCACGGCGACCTCCGGCGAGCAAACGACCCACGTGACCCTCGACGTCGACGCGGAGCCCCGCCTGCTTCGCATCGAGACGATTCCTGCGGTGCTGCCCGCCTTCGCGGGGCAACTGCAACACCTCGCGCTGAAGGTGGCCGCCTACGACGCCGATCTCAAGCGCGTCGGCTTGGAAGTTGCGGTCCAATCGAGTGACAAAACCGTCCTTCTTCCCGTGGCTACGTCGCTAAAATTGCTGGGTAAGAGTCAGGGAGACGAGGACGTACCCGTTTTTGTGACGACCGGTCTACCGGGCACGGCCTTTCTCACGGTGTCACCGCTCCTGTTCGAGTCGCCCGCTTGCGAGTCGCAGTCGATTGTCGTCGAAGAGGTCATCCCATGAGCCCACGCCATTCACGCAGCGCCTTCGGAGCGACCGTGCTCGGGACGATGCTCGTCGTCGCCATCGCCACCGCTCAACCG
>CANMZR010000296.1 GCA_947502375.1 Polyangiaceae bacterium | reverse complement strand
GTCCGGTGCCCCAGCCGTGCCATTCCGTCTGAGCATGAGCCGTTCACCGAGTCCGCCCGGGGCTTCCCCGAGGGCGCTCCTGCTGGAGCGGGGACTTCCGATCGGTCTGATGGCACTGGCAATCGGCAGCGTACCGATCATGATCCTGTCGCGCGAGGGGTTGCCCCGGCTGCACACCGTCCAGACGGAAGCGCGGGCAGTCGACCGCGAAAACCTGGCGCTAACGCGCGAGATCAACCTGCTTCGAGGTCGCGTAAAAACGCTGCGCGATGACCCCGCCGCCATCGAGCGCCTCGCTCGGGACGACCTTGGAATGATTCGGCAGAGCGAAGTGGTCTTTCAGTTTCCAGACTGAGTTCGGTCGCCACCACCCCTCGAAACCCGAGCGCTCGAAACCACGCGCCATCTTTCGCACTGTCCGGCGCGGTCCGCTTTGGTTATAGATCGTCCACCGCACGGGCGGTAACGAGAGCCAAATCGAGATGTCGATCGAACTGATCCGGGGAGAACTCGAGCGCCTTTACGCGCTCGAAGAACTGTTTGACCTTTCGAGCCAGCTGCTCGGCTTCGAGCCTGGCGAGGTCGGCGGAACCGCTTCGATCGCCTCGTTCGCGCGGGCTTTGACCGAACATTGCCGGCAACGCGACGCCGTCGCTGCGCTCATCGATGCGATTCAGGGAACCCGGAGTGAGGCTTCTCCGCAGCTCGGAAAGCTCATCCAGGAGTTGCTTCGCGCGCCGGTCGATTTGAAGCTCGGAGATGCCTTCGGTGACCTCAAAATCGTCCGCAGAATAGGCGCTGGAGCAAACGGTACAGTCTACGTGACGAAGCGCGGCGACGCCAACGTGACGCTGAAGGTGCTCCACGCCGCGGCCATCCACGACCTGAGCTCCGTGCATCGGTTCCTGACTCGGAATCGACTCGCCGCAGCCCTGGCCTCGGTGAATCTTCCGAGTGCCGTCCGTGCCGGGCTCGTCGATGGCAAACCCTTCGTCGCCTACGCCACCTTCGATTCTCGGCCACTGTCGCAGCGGATAAGCCGCAGCGGCCCGCTGCACATCAACGAAGCCCGCCCGATCGTCCACGGGATCGTGGCGGCGCTAAGGGCTCTGCACAGCCGCAAGCTGCCGCACGGCGCGGTGAAGCTCGAGAATGTGCTGGTCGGCAAGGATGAGGATGGGTCGTTGCGGGTCGAGCTCATCGACGGCGGCGGCGATCTCCTCTGGTCCGCCTGGGTCCACTCGGACATCGAGAGCGCGAGCGCGAGCCGCGTGAAGGGGCTGGCACCCGAGCAGTTCAAGGGCCAGGGCACGACGACAAAGAGCGACCTTTACGGTCTCGGTGCGCTTCTTTTCGAGCTGTTGACCGGAAAGCCGCCCATCGAAGGGCTCTCTGCCGCTGACCTCGCAATCGCCAGCTCCTCACAAATTCCATTGCGTGCGCTCGACCTCGCCCCGAAGGGTTGGGTCAGCGAAAGCCTCAGCGAGCTGTGCGCCAAGTTGCTGGAAAAGAACCCAGTGCTACGGCCGACTTTGGACGCCGTGCTCGATGTCGTCGGCCCGCTCGACCAGGCCGGTGAATCCATAAGCGAAACCGACCTCACCGCTGCTATCGACGCCCTCATCTCAGCTCCGAACGATACCGAGTGCGCCATTTCGCTCGAGCTCACTCTCGAACGGCGCGCCGATCCGCAGAAAGTCGCCGACGCTTTCCTGATGGCCGCAGAAATGCTGGATATCGAAGAGGCGGAGCGCCTGGTCGCGGACGGCGAAGAGAGTGGCGCCATTCGCGCGGCGAAGATGGAAGCGGCGCGCGATCGGGCCATCGAAACCAAAAAAGGTCTGCTGTTTCGAGCTGCGCGCCTTTTCGACAGCAAGCTCAAAAACCATCGGGCGGCCGAGGAAGCCTTCAAGGCGATCCTTGCGACCGATGCCGAAGATGACGTCGCCCTCAGTGGGTACGAGGCCGCTCTCAAGGCTCAGGACAAGCTCGACGAGCTCGTTGAGCATCTCGTCCAGGTCAGTCAAAGCAGCCCGAGCCACAGCGCGCGCTCGCGTGCCTTGCACAAAATTGGGCAGCTTTATGCGGGCCCGCTCGATGACAAAGAACAGGCGGCTTTCGCGTTCGCCCAGGCGTTGGCACAAGACGTCCAGAACGACGACTACGCCAATGACCTCGAGCGCACGGCCGGCAGCGACATGAACCTCTGGGCCGAAGCCATGCGGTCGCTCCACGAGGTCTCTACCCATGAGCGAATGCCGCAGGAAACCCGGGTCGCTCTCTTCATGCGACTCGGCGGCTGGTACATCGAAAAGATCAACCGCCCGGACCTCGGCCTGCCCTGCTTCGAGACCGTTCTGACGCACGAGCCTGCGCACGAAGGCGCGCTTCAAGGCATGACGGACGTCTACCGCAAGGCGCAGCAGTGGCACGAGCTCGTTGGCATGCTCATCACCCGCTCCGAGGGTGCGGTGACCCCACAGCGCACCCGGGACCTTCGCACCGAAGCCGCGGAGATCCTCGAGATTCGCATCAACGACGTCCGCGCGGCGAGAGACCTCTACGAGGCGACGCTTGCCGAAGACCCCGGCCACGAGAAAACCGTCACCGCCCTGGCTCGAATCTACGAGCGCAACGGCGACTGGTCCGGCTACGCCAAGGTCCTTGCCCGTCAAGCCGAGGCGTTGACCGGCTCGCCGCGGGCCGAGACACTCGTTCGAATCGGCGAAATTCACGAGGACCATCTGAACGATCTCAGAGAAGCGCAACTCCGTTTTGAGGCGGCCCTCGAACTTGACCAAGGCTGCGTGAACGCCGTCCGCGGCCTCGACCGTCTGCTCAGTCGAGCCGGGCGCTACCCGGAGTTGCTCCTGAACCTCGAGAAACAGGTTTCGTTGAGCGCGACCCCGCGCCAAAAAATCGCGCTTTTGGAGCGAATAACGGGCATTCATGACGAGGAATTCCTCGACCATTCGAGTGCGGCCGAGACCCTCGAAAGGATCCTGCTGCTCGACGTAAACCACGAAGGATCGCTCACCGCGCTCATGCGCCACTACCGCTCGCTCGACCGCTGGGACGACGTGAGCGCGCTTTACGATCGAACCCTCAAGCTCGCGACCGAACCCGCGCGCCGCATCCAGCTGTTGCTCGCTCATGGCTCGGTTCTCTTGGAGCGCATCGGTTCACCTGAACGCGCACGCCGTGCCTATGAGGTGGTGCTGGAACTGGCGCCGAACCACATCGCTGCGCTCGACGCGCTCGCTCACGTCCGGGCAGCTTCCGGTGACGCGATGGCGGCCCTCACGGCCGTTGAATCGCTGGCCGAAAAAGCAACGTCACCCGAAGCCCGCGCCGAACAATGGTTGCGCGCCGGAAAGATTCTCGAGAACCATGGCGATCGCGATGGCGCGATCCAACGCTTCAAGTTTGCCCTGGAAGCGCTGCCGCAAAGTGGCGCGGCCTCCGACGCACTTCGCACCGCTTACCTCGCCCGCGGCGACGCGGCGAGTGCCGGCGAACTCATCGAGGCGGCGATTGAGCGGACCGATGGGAAGCTCGCGAAAGCCCGTTTGCTCCATGAACTGGCGGTTCTCAAGCGCGACAAAATGAACGATTCGGACGCGGCGCGCGAGCTCGCCCTAAAGGCAATCGCGGCCGACAGCAGCCACGCAGGCTCACTCCTGTTGCTTGGCGATATCGCTTTCGAGCGCGAACAGTTCATTGAAGCCTCCTCGCATTACGGTGCACTCGCGGCCCGCTTCGACGCGCTCCCCAAGCCCGATGCCAAACGGCTTTTGACCCGTTTTATCGACGCGCTGGCCCGCAGCGGCTCGACAGAAAAAGCGAAGAACAGCTTGAAAATGCTGCTCGAATTGGCCGCCGACGATCACGAGATGCTGTCACGCGTGGCGCTCGTCCAACTCGATTCCGGCGACACCGAGGGCGCACTCGCGTCTTATGGAAAACTTTTCGAGCAATTCGACACTCAGCTCACGGGCGAGAAGCGAGGCCAGGCCCTTTTGTATCGGGGCAAAGCGCTCCGTCTCGGGGGTCGATCAGGCGACGCCCTACCCTTCCTCGTCGAAGCTTCGGAGCTCCTGCCGTCGGTCCCAGCAACGCTGGATGAGCTCGAGAAAGCTTACGAGGCCGCGCAGGCTTGGGAGGACGTCGTCCGCATCAAGCAGCGGCAACTCGACCTTACGGAAGGAGAGGCTCGCGCAACGCTCCTCATCGCCATCGGTGAGGTGCTGGCTACCCATCTCAAAGATTCGACGCGCGCAGCCAAAAGCTTGGTCGCAGCCCTTGAAGAGCGCCCCGACGACCGTCGCGTCCTGACGCGCCTCATGCGCCTTTATTCCGAGGAAAAAGACTGGTCGAAGCTCATCGAAGTGGTGGTTCGCCTCGCCGAGAGCATCGACGATTCCAAGCAGAAGGCAAAATACATCCACACGGCCGCTGGCATCGCCTTCCGAGAGGTGCACGACCTGGAGCAGAGTCTCGCCCTGCTCGGGCGCGTTCTCGAACTCGATCCGGAAAACAGGAAAGCAGCGCTGGAACTGATTGAAGTTCACGAGGCGAACGGCAACTGGGAGGACGTCGCGGAGCTCCTCAATGGACAACTCGAGCGCGCCGAAAAAAACGAAGACCTTGCCCTGCGTCTTCAGCTCCATGACCGTCTCGCAAAGGTCTTCAGCGACAAGCTCGAGCGAGTCGATGCGGCCGTAGCCGAGCTCGAAAAGGCACGAGAACTCGCGCCCGAGGACTTGTCTCGAGTGGAAAAGCTGGCCGAAATTTACGCGGGCAACCTCGAACAGTTTGTGGACAAGGCGCTCTTGGCCCAGCACGAACTGTTGCGGCGCGATCCGTTCAACCCTGCGAACTATCGAGCCCTTCGCAAGCTCTACACGCACAAAAAGGAGCCAGACCCGGCGTGGTGCACCTGCCAGGCACTCCATGTCATGAAGTCGGCCGAACCTGACGAAGACCGTTTCTACACTCGCATGCGCGCCGAAACTTCGGCGGAAGCCAAGACGGCCGTCACGCCGGATGACTGGTCAAAAGTGCTCACGCACGATCTGGTTGATCCGATTCTCACCCAAATTTTTCAGCTTATCGAACCCGCGATCATCGCCCGAAACGGGAAGCCGCTGGAGCAACTCGGGTTTCATGCCGGCTACGTACTCGACCTCGCGTCGTTTCCTTATCCAATTCCGCAGACGCTCTTTTACGCGGCAGGCGTTCTCGGAATGACACCGCCGCCCACGCTTCACAATCCGCAGGATCCAAGCGGCATCACGTTCCTTCATGCAACCCCGCCGGCGATCATGCTGGGGCAAGCCGCGCTCGCAACGGGACTGCCAACCCAGGCCAGTGCGTTCATCGCTGCGCGCCACCTCGCCTATTACCGTCAGGGCCTCTACGTGCGGCATCTGGTCCCGACAGGAACAGGCCTGCGAGCGTGGCTTTTCGGTGCAATCCGCCTCATCCACGATGCTTTTCCGGTCGCGGCCGAGCTCGAGAGCACCGTCAACGAAAACAGCCAGACGATCCGACCTTTTATCGAGGGTCCGGGGCGCGAGCAACTCGCAAGCCTCGTGACGAAGCTCTTGCAGGGCGGTTCGATCGACCTCAAACGCTGGGTTGCCGGGGTCGACTTGTCGGCCGACCGAGCCGGTTTGCTCGTCTGCCACGATCTCGAGTTGGCGACCGAGATGATCAAGGCATCTGAGGAAGGCACGGCGGTCCTCCCGCATCGCGATCGCATCAAGGAACTCACCTTATTTTCGGTCGATCCCAAATATTTCGACATTCGTCGACGGCTTGGAATCAGCATCGATGCCTAACAGTGAGCAGACTCTCGAAGGGGCGCTGACGAGCACCGTTTGCACTCGGTAGACGACGAGCGGTTGACGGAATTTGTCCTCCCCTGCTAACGTCCGGTCACTTATCCCGTCCAGTGACTCAAGTTACTGAATTTTAGTGGGTTCTCGCAAGTCCGTGAGCAAAGTCAAGACTCCAAAGAGCAAGGCGCGCACCTCAACACCGGCAAAAAAGGCGGTGAAACAGAGCGCAGTGACGTCACCGGCGAAGAAACCCGCGCCGGCGAAGAAACCCACGCCCGCAAGGAAAGCACCGGCCGCGAAGAAAGCACCGGCCGCAAAGAAAGCACCGGCCGCGAAGAAAGCACCGGCCGCGAAGAAAGCACCGGCCGCGAAGAAAGCACCGGCCGCGA
>CANMZR010000295.1 GCA_947502375.1 Polyangiaceae bacterium | reverse complement strand
CAGCGGAGCTCGATGATGCGCAACGAATCACCGAGGGCATAGCCATCGGCGGTCGTCGCGAGGAGTCGCGGCTCCGCTGGGTTTTGTTCGATGAGTCCGCGCGTGATATGCCACCTGCATGACCGAGGCGAAGGACGACAAGGGCGAGCCGGCGGCGGCATCACCGGCCGTGGAAACGAAGGCCGCGCCGGATCCCGCGAAGGCGGTGAAAGAGGGCCTCGGTCTTTTGTGGCAGGC
This sequence comes from Polyangiaceae bacterium, assembly GCA_947502375.1. GTDB lineage: Bacteria > Myxococcota_A > Polyangia > Polyangiales > Polyangiaceae > SYFR01. The sequence goes on along the minus strand of CANMZR010000295.1, from coordinate 6,053 downwards.
AGCTCGTGGCGCCGCGAGCGAGATTCAACGCGAGGTCGAGAAGGCCGGCATCGGCGGGCACATTCGCGCGGCGGCAGGCGAGATCGAGAGTGCCGCGCAGGCCGCGTCCAAGGAACTCGAGAGCTTCATCGCTCGCGTTGCGCCGCCGCCACGCTACCAAAGCGATTGGCCACCGAAACCGAGCACGACGGCGACCGGCGCGGAGGCGTCCACGAGTCCAAGCGATGCGGTGCCGATGCGAATCGTGATAGAGCCCGCCGATAAGGACGAGACTGGCGAGCCGAAAACGTGAACCTCGGTAGCCAACTTTCCGGCCCGCTGTGATGCGCTCTGGCTTTCGCTCGACGCTCTTGCCGCTCGCGCAGGCGAACACGCTCCCGGGAGCCGCCTTCGCCGATTTACACTGCTTCGAGCTCGATCGCGCGCTCTTCGCGAAGAGTTGGCAGTGCATTGGGCACGAGAGCGAGCTTGCGCCGCTTGGGTTTGTCGCCCACGAGCTCTTCGGCGAGCGAATTTGCGTCACTCGTAACGCAGACGGCCAGCTCGCGGGCTTCTTCGATCGCTGCCTGCATCGCGGCACACCGCTCACCGACGGCGCTTGCGGCGCGACCGAGGGCGAACTCGTCTGCCCTTACCACGGCCTGCGCTATCAGCTCGATGGCAGCTTGCTCCGCTCATCGCCCGAGACGATTCGCACCCGCGAGAACTGCTTGCCACAGGTGCGCGTGGCGGTCTTCAGGAGCTTCGTGTTCGTGTCCACCGCCTCAACCGAGCCGATCGAAGCGTGGATGGGCCCAATTCCGCCGTGGCTCGAGCGCGCGGAGCTTCAGTCCCTTAGGCTCGTCAGTCGCAGCCAGCACGAGCTGCGCGCCAACTGGAAGCTGTGCGTCGAGAATTTTCAGGAGTCGCATCATTTTCCGCAGGTCCATCCACTGCTCGAAGCTGCCACGCCGTGGCGCGAATCGCGCAGCATCGACTTCGGTGGCGCCTGGCTCGGTGGCGTGATGCCGCTCGCAGGCGTCGAGACGGTCGCGCTGACGGGTTTGCGCGCCGAGCGAGAGTTCATCGCCGCGCAGATGGACCGGAGCGCAGTCCACGACGCGATGCTCTTTCCGGCCTGGCTCACGAGCTTGCAGCCAGATTATTTTCTGAGCTATCGGCTCTTGCCGCAGGCAGTTGATCGCACGCTCGTGGTGGCGGACATCTACTTCCACGCAAGTGCAGGGGCGCACAGCGCCGACGACGTGACTCGATTCTGGGACCGCACCAACGCCGAGGACCGCGCCATCTGCGAGCGGCAGCAGCGCGGGGTCGCGGCACCGAGCTATGAGCCTTCGTGTTACGCCTCGGTCGAAGACGGGGTGCACGCCTTCGACACCCGCATCGCCCGTGCCTACCTCGACGAGCCGGGCGAGCGCGACGAACGCGGCCCACCACGGCAAGCACCGATTCACGGCATCTTCGGCGAGCCCTTCCAACGACTCGACGAGCTCATCGGGCAAGACGAGCTAGCGGCTATTGATCGCGAGGTCACCCTCGGCTTGAGCCAAGTCGAGAGTTCCTACACCGGCGGCAGCCTCAAGTGGATGGGAGTCGTGGCGCCTTGGTGCATGAAGGACGACTACCGCGATCTCATGCATGCCATTCAAGACTTTTCCACGGTCGAGTTCGCCGAGTTCAATCAGCTAGCCGATGACCCGGGCGCGCTAGAGCTCGGGCGCCAGCACGAATATCGCTTCGGCGACGAGACCGACCACCCCCTCAACAAAGCGCAGATGCGCTACCTCGCTTATCGTCATGGCGTCTACTTCCCGTGGAAGGTTTGCTACCACCTCCTCGAGAACGAGAGCTGGGACGACAAGCACTCGGGCTCGGGCAAGGCCTTCGGGCAAGAGGCGCTCTCGTTCTTTCCCCGCACGATCGCGGCAATTCGCAATTTGCCATTCCGCGAGATTGGCCGCGCGGTGATCTTCGGGCTCGAGCCGAACGACCATGCCCCCTTGCACCGGGACAGTGAGCCCGGCGCGTCGCTCGCTATCGCTCAGTCGATCAGCATCGATCCCCGCGGCAACAAGCGATTCTTTCTAACCAATGGCGAAGGTGACGAGCCCCTCGTGGTCGACTCGCGGATCTATTGGTTTAACGACGTCAACTACCACGGCGTACTCGGCGACCCCTTCTTTCGCTACTCGATTCGCGTCGATGGCCAGTTCACGAGCGCCTTCGTGAAAGCCCTCGAACGGCGCCGCCGCAGGTGACCGGCGACAAATGACCGGCGACAAGTAGTCCCCGCCACTCGGCCCTTCAGGCGCGCCCGAGCGAGGGATCGATGAGCACCGGAGCGCTCGCGGAGTGTACGTCGGTCGCGCCAACGTGTACGCGCGCGTAAATCCCGGCCGGCGCGCCCGCGACCACGAACACTCCATAGTTCACGCACGCGCCGAGGGCATCGGTCTCGGCTTCGAAGTACCTCTGCGCTATCCACCGGCCGCGGCGTGCCTGCTCATAAGAGCGCGCCCACTCTTCGTCGCTCACGAGCGCGCCAATAACCACCTCATCGCCCTCGGCGCCGTAGTCGCTCTTTAGCACCCACTCGCTGCGTTGCCCGAGCACCATCGCCGGGTGCAGCGCCTCGAGTCGGGCGCTTTGTGGAATGAGATTTGCGATGCGCTCCTGTGAATGGAGCGTGAAGCGGTGAATGTGCTCCCAGAAAAAGGCCATGGTGCGCTTGTTCTGCGGCAGCACTGCGCCAAACGGATTCACGACCGCGGTGCGCGCCGCGGCCTGCGCCCGAAGCACAATATCGAGCGGCTCGATCAGCGCGGCGGTGTCGGGGAAGGCTTCACCTTTGAACGCCGAGGCGCGCTCGCTCCACCAGTCGGTTTTGTAGTGGCGCACCACGAGCGACAACGGCTCGTCGAACATGCGCGCCGTCGGGTCACCGTCGCGGCGTGAAAGGTTGTAGGGCGAGCCGAGCACAATCGACCAGCCCGCGTCCTCGAGCCACTGCTTGTAGAGCCTAATGAGCGATAGATCTTCGCTGAACTCGGTCGGGTACACAATGCCCGCGGTGCGCGCCGCCCCCGAGCTCTGCAAAGGTCCGCAGAGCCGCGCGACCACCGTTTCGACCATCGCGACGAAGTGGCTACCGAGATCGGCGTTGGGATCGATAAACTTCGGGTGGTGCGCACCGGCGATCCGTCCGAGGACCACCGCTTCCGGCTGACCCGTCGGCGTGTCGCAATTTAGCTCGGCGACGGCGTAACCTTGAGCGGTGCGAAATACGTCCGCGCGCGCGATCCCGTGCCACATTGGCCGCGAGCCGAGGAACATCGCTTTTTGCACCGGCGTGAGCCCGAAGAACTCGTCGAGCAGTTCGGGATCGTCGTAACAAAGTTGCACCGCTTCCTCGTAGAGCGCGGCCACCTGACGCCCGACCTCGCCTAGCTCACGCGCTTCTCGTGGCGACAGTATTATCGGCTCGCGTCGAAAGCGCGGGCGACCGTCGGCATAGGGATCGGTGATAATTCCGCTCGCGAGGATCTCGAGGGACAACTCGGCATAGTCCGCGGCGAGCTCATCCGCCGGGGTCATGCCAGCGACACGAACGCGAGCGCGCTACCGAGGTAACAGGCCGCCTCGAGCGCAGCGATACCGAGCTTGCGGTCGCGGCCAATCGCCAGATCGAGCGCACCACCGCGTAGCGCCGGACGGGCGCCGAGCACCACCCCTTGCACGATGAGTTGCCGTAGAGGATAGAGTGCAGCGGTGCAGGCCACGAGCGAAGCGAAGCCCTTGAGGGCAAGCTCCCAGCCGGGAAAGTCGCCTTCGAGCGCGCGCGCGATGACGAGCGCCACGGCGAGCGAAACGCCACTGTAGCTGAGCGCGGCAGCGGTGTTTTCACCGTCGATTTGCTCGGCGTCATCGTAGGTCGTCAGTGCTCGAAACGAGATCAACACGAGCTGCTGACTTGCGACCGCGAGCGCGAAAAAAGTCACCGACAAGCCGAGGCCGCGCAGATCCTGGCCAGCGACGGCGCGGGAGGTGAGGATCCCCATCGCCACATAGTGTGAAGCGGCAGCGAGCCCGGCGGCGACGTTGCCCCGTTCGAGTGAAGCCGCGAGGCGACCCCGCAGCAAAAAACGCAAGCCGAGGTGCGAAGTCAGCTCGAAGAGCACGAGCCCGAGCACGCCATACGCGGCGCACCAGATCGCATCTACTTTCGGGTCGGCACCACGAAGCGCGTTCTTGACGATAGCGGCGCCGAGAATAAACACCGCCAGCACATTGCCCACCTCGCGAAGCGCATAGGCGCCGTTCTCGCCGATTAGATCGCCTTTGAGCGAGCGCCGCTGCAGCACGAAGCGGTGGAGCAAGCGGTGAATGAGGAGCAGCGCGAGAATCGTCCCGGCACCGAACGCACACACGTACCAGGCGGGGAGGTTCATCCCCTCGCTCGTACCACGCTCGCGCAGCGCGAGACAGATTGTCGGAGTTGTCGTTCGCGGCGGCTTAGGGCAGTGTCGAAGCGATGATCGGTACTGGCGCGCTTGCATCCGATGGCCGCTCTTGGCCCGGGCTACGCGGGCTATTCGGACGGGCCTATCTCGACCTGTCGCCCTACTTCGACGTCAGCGCGTTTGCCGAACTCCACGAGGAAATCTGCCTCGGCCTAGGCCAGCTCCCGCTCGATTACACCGGCGGCAGCCATCGCTCGATGGGGATCATGCCGCCCTCGCGCCGGGCCGACGCGCTCATCGACTACGGTGAAATCATTCGCCAGATGAGCGACGCCGAGTTCGCGCAACTCCGGCTGCTCGCCGATGATCCCGCAGCGATCGATCCGGCGCGGCGAACGGAGCTCGAGTTCGGCGAGGAGCGCTCGGTGTCGCTGTCACGGCGCCAATTGCACTGGCTCGAGCTGCGCTTTGGTGTGTATTTTCCTTGGAAGGCGTATCTCGAGCTTATCCCCAATCGCTACTGGAGCGACAAGGCCTCGGCCGAGGGCAAGCGCTTCACCCGCGTAGCCGAGTCGTTTTTTCCGAAGACGGTGGCGTTCGTGCGATCGCTGCCCTTCGAGGTCGTGGGTCGTTGTAATATTATGGGTTTACGTGCCAACGATCACGGCACTGTGCATCGCGACGGCGATCCCGACGAGCAATCCGCGCCCGACCACTTCATTGCCTTCGCGCCGGGGGCCAACAAGCGGCTGTTCCTCTGGGACGAAGTGATAAAGGAGGAGTTGCCGGTGACTGCGCCTATCTATTGGTTCAACGATTTCGACTACCATGGCGTGCAAAGCATGCCCTGGTTTCGCTACTCGGTACGGGTCGACGGCGTATTCTGTGGCGACTTCCTCGAGCGCGTGCGACGCGACGCGGGTTTTGAACGATGAGCGACAACGAGAATCCCTTCGCACGCAAGGACTACGTAAACGAGCCTGGGATCGTCGGGGCTTCGTGGTGGAACGAATCGCTCGCGAGCGCAGCGGCGGCGCCAACCCGCCGGAGCATGTTGGTCTGGTGTGTCGCGCTCATGGCACTGCCGATAATCGGAATCGCTACTTGCTCGGGCGATTCCGATGACGCGGAGGCGCCCGACGTTCGCGAGGAACGACGACTCACACTCGCGATGCAACAGGACTACGGCTGGTGGTTCGGTGCGCCGGGCGAGCCGCTCACCTTCACCGACGACGTCGGCGCGGCCGATCCGACCGTCCTCGCGCGACTCGCCACTTCGCTCGAGCCGAGCCATCCCGCGCACGTGCCTTTTTTCCAGCGCACGCTGCTGCAGGCCCCCGACGCGACGCCGCGAAAGCAGCTGAGCGAACCGGAAACACCGGCGTTTGCGCCGCTTAAGGATTTTCTGCGCGCGGTGCACACGCCGCAATTCGACGTGTTCGCCGATCATGGCAAGGCATTGGCGATGGCGCTGACCCAGGCGGTCGCGACCTCGGTGCCTGCAGCCGCCAGGCGCGAGGCGCTGATCGTGGACTTACCCGGCGCGATCGCGGTGGCATACGCTGCCGGCGCGGCGGCCATCTTCGACCCGGT
>CANMZR010000294.1 GCA_947502375.1 Polyangiaceae bacterium | reverse complement strand
CACCGTCCAGTCGGCGGGCTTTTTCGCGGAACTGGCAAGGGAGGCAGGCACAGCCGGAACGGACACCGCCTCGGACACCGGGACGGACACCGGGACGGACACCGCCTCGGACACCGCCTTGGACACCGGGACGGAACTGTCCAAATCGGCAGGTGCGGTGGCTCCGCTCACGGCGACGTCGAATTTGCGGATGGTGGGGCGGCGCCGCGTATCCGAATCTGCGGAGATGACGACCTTGGGAAGCGCCGCCGTCGATGGCAGCTCGACCTTGCGTCGGTCGGAGACCGTGATCGTGGCCGTCTCTACTCGTTCCGAAGGTGGTGACGGGCGGCGATTCGAGTCTTTTGCGGCTCTCCCTTTTCCGCTCACTCGAACCGGTGCGGACTCCTCCTTCGGAGCAGCCTCGGTAAGAACGGAAAGCGCTTGAACCTCGACGGGAGCCGCTTGAACCTCGACGGGAGCCGCTTGAACCTCGACGGGAGCCGCTTGAACCTCGACGGGAGCCGCTTGAACCTGGACGGCTGAGCGGGGATGTTCTTCGGCGTTCGATGAAAGCGACGCTCTGCGCACGCTGCGGACGGGTGGTGGCGGCGGTTCTCCAGCCTTTGGAGCCGGTGCACCGACCGGAATGGATCCCTCGGCAATGGCTTGGAGCAGGGCGGCCTGTCGCGAAAAGGGTTGCGCGAGAAACGCCGGATCCCGCAGCGCCAGCGACTGAGTCCCGGAAGCGTAGAGCTCAGCGTGAGGCCACGAGCCAAGGTCGGCGAGCTGAACCACGGCGGCATAAGCCTGTTTCGCTTGAAGGGGCCCGCTGCGCGAGTCGATCTCTTCGAGGAGCCCGACCGTGAACCGCGAAGGGATGCGCTCCGCATGGGCGCCCGCCGGTCGAATCGAGACGATCGTCTCGATTCCCGTGTGGAGCGGGTTGATGGCATCGCGCATCGCGTTTGCAGCAGCACGGAGCGTCGTTGGCTCGGTCGCGTCGCTGCGTGCCTCGATGACGATCAGAACGCGGCTTTTGCTGCCTTGTGAGAGCGCGGCCGCTACGTCACGAACGCTGTCTCCGATATCTGGGTTGTCGAGATCGAGACAGAAAAAACATTCCCCGTCGTTGCGCGCCACCGCAGACGCGGAAACGTAGAGCAATACGTCATCGAGGTCGCCCGCCCAATCGGCAAGAATTCCGTCGATCTGTTCGGCCATGTCCTTGCTCGGATCGATCGAACGGACGACAAATCCCATGTCCTCAAGGGCCAAGCGCTCCAAGAGGAGCTCCGCATCACGCTCGCCGAGCGCGGGTTCCGCAGTGCCGCTTGCCGCAGGAGCGGCGATGATCCCGAGCCGCATGGTGGCCGCGGAGTATGGCACGCGCGTACCCGTCTTCCTTGGAGATTGTGCAGGCGAGGGAACGTTCCTTCGCGACCGCTTGGCTACTTACAGACGTTCGTGTAGTCGGCGACGCCCCGCTGACAGGTGTCTGTCGCCTCGGAATCCACGACATCCTCGCACGCACTGCGCTGGTTTGGGTCACGGCAAAGGTCGCACAACCGTTGCAATTCCGTGCACGAATCTGCGCAACCGCTCCATACCGAGCTGGACACCAGAGCGCCAAGCGTCAAACCCAACGCCATCGAAAAGCGTACCTTCACAGAAGCACCGTACTGCCGCCTCTTGGTCCTGGCAACGAGGCGCTCGTACCCCGAATCCATCGAAACGATGGGCTCTTGCTCGCCGCTTGAGATGTCCCCGATTGGGCGAGGCCGTTGATCTAGCCGGCGAGTTTCCCATCGAGTTGCCAGGCTATTGACTCGGGCACTGCTGTTTACTTCCCCCTCGATTCGAACGAATCGAGGGACTCGTGGGCCGAGTCCATCGAAGCGACGGGTCTTTCGACGCCCGCTCTTTGGCGAGGGCGTGGAAAGACCGTCGATCTCGACTGATATTGACTCGGGCACTGCTGTTTACTTCCCCCTCGATTCGAACGAATCGAGGGACTAGGCTCGGCTACGAACAAAGTTGAGATGCTCGGCTACGAACAAAGTTGAGATGAATTTATGAACGAAAAACGTCGCGCGCCGCCGGTGAAGCTCCGTGTCACCGGACTTCAAGAAGCCCAACTTAGCGTGCTGACTCGGCTGGAAGAACAAGCCGCGGCACTGCGCGCCGAAGCCGGCGTTCCGGCCGAGCGCTGCATCGCTCAAACGGCGCCAGAAATCGTCCGCATGAAGCGCGACCACGATGTCCGGGTGATCGAAGCCGACCAGGAACCGGTCGGCTACCTGGCGTGGCGCGACCAGGCTCCCGGCATCGCTATCCTGGAGCGCCTGCTGGTCGAGCCAAGCTACCGACGCTTCGGTCTCGCGACTCGGCTTTTGCTCGAAATTGGGGAAAAGGCGAAGGAGCATGCGATCGCGTTCGCCGTCTGCTTGTGTCCCGAAACCGATCTCGCGGCACAGCGCTTTTTGAGCAAGCGTGGCTTTCTCAGGTCCGGTCCGCTCGCCGAGGGCCCGCCGCTGGTGCTCGAGTGGTTGGAAGGTGCCGGGGCGGAGCGGCTCGTCCTCGGGGTGGAGTTGTGGTGGGCAGAAGCACCAGGCCTCGGAAGCATCCCAGGCTTGCCGGCACCGCAGCCGATCCAATGAGGCTCGGGGACCAGCGACCGGCGACATCGGTCCGGTCCCAATCCATTGCGTTTAAAAAGTTAACATAATCTATCTTATGCGCGTTTTAAAACCAACGCGCAGGGGAGGTATTCAAGCGAAATCCCTCCCTCCAAGCATGTGCGGCGAAAACGAACGTGCCCGACGACGTTCTCGGGCTCACGGCAGCACGAGGTTCTTGCGGCGGCTCAATGTTCTGGCGGTGGTTCGATGCCGAAGGCTTGGAGCACACCGTCGTTGCTCAAAGCAAAGGCATGGCGGCCATACGCCGCAGGAGCCGCCGTGAAGGAACCGCCGGCCGCCAGGCCGTCGAGAACGCTACCGTCGAGCGGATGCACGAGAAACATTCCGTAACGCGACGTGCCAATCAGGAGCGCACCCGCCCACGGTACGGCCGCCGTCGCGCCGCCCGCCGGCAATTCGCGGCGCCAAATGGGCGCGCCATCGCTTGGGTTCAATCCCCAAAGTCCGGTCAGGCCCGACGAGCCGATGAGCACGCCGGGTTCGACCGGCTCGGTTGGCGAAACCCGCTGACGAGTGGCACCTTGCCATAACGTCAACTCGGTCACGCCGGTGGCTTTCTCGTTTCGCCAGAGTTGACCACCCGTCTTCGGATCGAGGCCAAAGACGCCGCCTTCGTAGCTCGCCACAAAAAGCACGGACTCCCCGCCCACCTGCGCCACAACGGGGGTTGTATCGGTATCAAGATAGCGAAGCTCATGCGATGAGGATGTCTGTTCGGCCTCGCCCGTGAGGTCCGCAAGGTTTGGCCAGGCCTCGCTTCCATCTTCGACGTGGTAGCCCATGACGGCCCCATCCGAGAACGCCGTGTAGACAATCCCGTCGTGGACCGCGGCACCGGCGTAGCCTGCAATCTCCATCCCGAAGGCCGCGGTGCGCTGACGAAACCAACGCAATTTTCCTGAGTCTTTATCTATAGCTACGAGTGTATCGTTCGCGTTCGTCGCGAACAATGTTTTGCCGCTCACGACCGGTTTTCGGAGCACCTCCGCGTTGGTGCCGAAGCGCCACTGCAGCGCCCCATCCACTCCCCTCAGTTTGTAGACCGCGCCATCGTTCGAACCGAAGTACACGGCGTCTTCCGCGGCTACGTACAGCGGCGCGCCCTGCACCGCTCCGCCCGTTTCAAAACGCCAAGCGGTCGTCAACGTTGCGGCGGACAGGGCGTACAGGCCGTGGTCGCTCGAGCCGATGAACAACCGGCGGTGTGCGATGTCGAGCGCCGGCACGCTTCGTTCATAGGGCTCACCCGCATCGAGTTGCTTCACCGAGAGTTCGCGCCGAGCATCGACCGAGAGCGCTGTTCCCGGATGGTGCGCCCAGAGCGGGACTTCGGGTTTTGCAGCGCCGCCGAGTTGGTCGCAGGCGCTGAGGAACCCGAGGAGCGCGAGCACGAAAGCACGCTGCGAAAGGGGCTGGCTGGCTGAGCGCGACCCTGTCACTGCGGGCGCGGCTCCGAAGGCCGCTCGGGCAGGCCGGAGGTAAAGCCTTTTTGCTGCAGCATTTGCTGAATTTGCTCGGGAGTGAGCTGCATCTTAGGGGAGCCTTTGCCTGGCCCCGCACCTTGAATGAACTTTGCCGGGACGGCGTTGGGGTCGATGCGCTTCAAGGCCTGTTCCACGGAGTTGCGAAGCCCAGTAAATGGGTTCATTCCGCCGAGCGATACCTGCTTGACCTCCAGCTCCGCGGTCTCGAGATCTTTGCGCGTCTCTTCGAGGAGTTTCTTTGCGGCGTCCTTGTCGGGCTTGGCCAGGAGCAACCGCGCGCGATGGTATTTGGACAACACCTTGAAGAGCGGTGAGTTGAGCTCAGCGAGCTTTTCAAACTGAGCGGTCGCTTTGTCCGCATCCTTTTTGCCTTCGTAGGCGAAGCCAAGTCCTTCGAGAGCGTGCCCCTTCACGTCCACGTCCGCACTGGCCAGCTTTGAGCTCAACACCTCTTCGAAGCCCTGAATGGCCTGATCCCACTCGCGGCGATCGAGCTTGAGTCCAGCGCTGCCGAGGCGCGCGAGCACCGAAGGCCCCGAGCCTGGCTTCGCAAGTGCGGCCTTTTCGTAACGCTCGAGTGCGACTTTGTCGCGCTCTTCGTAGCTCGCGTAGACGATCCGATCGGTCTTCTTCTTCTCCTCCGCAGTGCGGTTGTCCTTATCCACCGGGACCACCCGAGCTTGTTCGGCGGCCACAGCGTTTGCAAATAAATCGGAATTCACGGCGTTCGCGCTTCCGGTACGCCAAACGTAAACGAGAGTGCCGATCCCTCCGACGAGAGCGGCGAGCACGGCCCACTGCATCCGGCTCGAATTGCGCTTGAAAAAGCGTCCAGCAGCGGCGCCCGTGCGCGCGAGAGCGTCGTCGACGGCCAACGAAACGTCGGACCGAAGCCCTTCGTCTTCACCCTCGCCTTGCTCCCCGGAAGCCTTGCGCTTCTCCGTTAATTCCTGGCGTTTTCGAAGATTCCGGTCTTTGGGGGCTTCGTCGAAAGCGGAGCCTTTTCCCGTGCGCCGTTTCAGCGCAAGCGCGCGGCGGCGCTGAGCTCGATTCTGTGGACCTTGCGCTTCGGGCTTGCCAGTCGTCTCGCTTGCCGCCTCGTCTTCTTCGATGCCAACGCCGAGAGCCGTGGCAGCCTTCCGAGCCCGCTCGCGACCAAGATCATCGTCGTCATCGACGTCATCGTCGGCGGCCACGTCATCGTCGGCGGCCACGTCATCGTCGGCGGCCACGTCATCGTCGGCGGCCACGTCATCGTCGGCGGCCACGTCATCGTCGGCGGCCACGTCAGCGCCGGCGGCCACGTCAGCGCTGACAGCCACGTCAGCGCTGGCGGCCACGTCAGCGCCGGCGGCCACGTCAGCGAGCTTCACCTCGGAAGCGTCTGCCGAAGGGCTGTTCGCTTCTTCCCGTTCCTTGTCCTCTGCCACGGGCGGACTCTGTTCGAATGACCCACGAGCGTCAAGTTGCAGGTGGCTCTTTGGTTTGGGCTCGGACCGGCTTCGCGCGAGCGCCTCAACGCTCTTGTTTGGGAACCGGACCTTCCTGTGTCAACGGCACGAGAACGAGCGACGTGATTTCGACGTTCTGCGTGGCATAAACCACCAAATCGACCGCGCTTGCAGGCATCAAGCTCACGCTCGCCGGTAGGGACTCATAAAGCTCCCTGGCCTCGACAGTGTTCACGTTGAACTGAACGGCGCGAGCAGGGTCGAGCCGCGGAGCGGCTTTGGGTACGTCGCGTGTTCGATCCTCGATGGCGCGAGGCCCTGAATTCACTCCGACGCGAAGCTCTCCCGGGCGACCGTCGAGCGTCCGCGCTCGGACGACGACGCGCAGTCCTGCGTCCACGGACCCGTGGGGCAAGACCACGCCCACCGTGACGCCGCTCGTTGAGAAGCGCCGCAAGCGCATCAGGTCGCCGGCCGATGGTCCACCGATCCAGTGCAAAATGTCTGCCTTTTCGGCAAGTTCTAGCCCATCGGACGGCGGGTCGGGAACGCCGAGATAATAGGCGAGCGGGGCCGCGAGCTCGGCTCGTCCGCCAAGCTCCACGAGCGCACGGGCGAACACCGAGCGCGTGTCGTGGTAGGGCTCGATAGCGAGGGCCGCGGCGAGCGCCGGTCGTGCGGTGTCCCCGCCGATCGCGGCC
>CANMZR010000293.1 GCA_947502375.1 Polyangiaceae bacterium | reverse complement strand
GACCCCTCGAGTTCGACGGATAGTGACTCGGCTACCGGTTGTTATTTGGCCCTCGATTCGAACGAATCGAGAGGTTGGCCGGATAGGCTCCGTCATGGCCGGTGCGCCTGGGACGCGATGGGATTACGATAAGGGGCGTGATGACAGCTGGTGATCCGCAAGCCGTGCCCGCGCCACCGCCCTCGAAGTCGAAGGAACTTGGGCTGAAGATCCGCGTCCGGCGCATCCATCGGCGCGATCTCAACCGCGTCTGGGAATTTCTCAAGCACGTCTTTCGGGACGTGAACCGTGAAACGGTCGAGTATCAGCGGCCACGCTCGAAGAAGCGATTCCTCGAGGTTTACGAGGAGGAAGGCGTCGAGCAGCTCTTGTTCGAAATTGAGAAGGGCGACATCGACGGCACCCCAAAAAAAGACTCGACGATTGTCGGCTATGCCGAGTGCGCGTTCGAGATCGTCGGCTCAGACAGCTGGATGAACCAGCGTTACTTTGACAACCGCGAAATGCGCCCGCTGTTCGTCGAGGAGCTCGCCGTGCATCCGAACGCGCAGGGGCTCGGCGTTGGCACCTTCATGCTCGAGCAGCTCGAGCACATCGCCCGACTGCGGGGCTCGACCCATTTGGTGCTCGAAGTCGCCGAGAACAACGCTCAAGCGCTCAAATTTTACCGCATTCGCAACTTCTACAAGCTCGACGCAGCTATTTTCATGGCGAAGAAGATTCAAAATGACAGCGAGCTGTTGCCGCCGCGGCAGCTGAAAAAGAAGAAGCCTCCGACCGGCGCCAAGGGCCAGTGACCGCGCGGTCGAACGCCGCGACCAAAAGCGGACCAATCCCGACGCGATCACCTCGGTTACAAGCTTTCTGCGATCCTCCGCGCGTACGTTGACTCGCTCGAGAGCGATGCCGTGGCAGGGCGTGTGCGCAGCCAAGGGAACACTTGCGCCATCATGTGCCAGGTTGGGCCTTCGGGCTCGTGTTGCTGCATGTCCTCGCGACACACGGTCCGTTGCGAAGTGCGTTTTTCGTAACAAATTCAAGCTATTCAACCATTCGCTGGAATTGGCACGTGTCCTGCTAGGTCATCCAGTATGACCCACCCACGATTCAACCGGCGCTCGCTGAGTTTCCTCCTGGCCCTCTTCGCCCTTCCGGCAGCAGGGTGCCTCGCCTCGACCGACGGCGAGACCGCCGGCGAGACCGCCGCGCAGCTCCTTGAGCCGGCGTGCACCGTCGGTAAATTGCAGCTCTGCGACCAGAATGAAGACACCGACCACCAGGGCATCTCGACCTGCGTCGAGTCTCCCGTCGACGGTGTCACCGCGTGGAGTGCCTGCGAGGTGAACCTCGAACGGGGCAAAGATGACTGCGTGGCGAATGAGACTTGGACGGGTTATTGCTGCATGAACGACATGAACGGCTGCTGCGCGGGCGAGTCCTGCAATACGCCGCTCGTGCTGTCCTTCGATGGTGCGCCTGTGCGCTATTCGGCGGTGCAAGGCGCCAGCGTTACCTTTGACCTGAGTGGGCACGAGCTCAGCCAGCGCTTCGACTGGCCCACGGCGGCCACACCCTGGCTGGCCCTCGATCGTGACGCAAACGGCGCCATCGAGAGCGGGAGCGAGCTCTTCGGTTCAGCCGTCCAACTCACGTCGGGCGCGCTCGCAAAGAACGGCTTTGAGGCGCTCGCCGAGTTCGACGTGACGCGCGACGGACAAATCGACGCGCGCGACGCCGTGTGGTCACGACTGCTCGTGTGGCGCGACCTGAACGGCGATCGAACGAGCACTCCGAATGAACTCTCGGCGCTCGCGGCGAGCGGCGTCACATCGATCGATGTTCGGTACTCGATCGCACCGAATTGCGATGAGCGAGGCAACTGCGAACTCGAGCGCGCGGGCTTCGCGTTCGTCGACGGCGGGGTGTCGAAGCAGGGACACGTTATCGACGTTCACCTGCAGGTGCGCTGACCCTTCGAATCCGCCGCCAGAGGTCCGCGATACCTTCGAAGTCCACGGCCCTCAGTTGTTGATTGGGCAGGCCTTCCACTCGGCGGCGCACTGGGCCGCGGCGGCCTTCTTGGCGCACTCGCCACAACCCTCGTCAATGCCTTTGCTGGCACAGGCGGAGTCGCATTCCGTCAAGCACACAGCGGCCTGACACACGCAGTCGTCGAAAGCCGTGGTGGCGGTCGTGGGCTCCTGGGAGGGGCTCTGTTGGCACACGCTGTTGCTGACGCAATCGCAGCAACCACCGTCGCCGAAACAGCAGCCCGGATCGCTATGCGGGGGACAGACGGGCGTGGGTCCGGCGAGCATCGGATTGCTGGCGGTCGAGGTGCTCGTGCCGCCAGTGCCGCCGGCGCCGCCAGCGCCGCCAGCGCCGCCAGCATCAACGACCGCTTTGCCGCCGCACGCGACTGCCGCGAATGCTACCCATAGGAAGATCGTGCGCATGTTGCCGACGATAGTTCAGCAAGAGAGAAATTCCGATAAAAATGCGTTCCTGTCGAACGCTCCAAGACCGTCTCTCGAGACCGGTGACAGGTCCGCTTGCTTCAACGAGGACGCGAGCAAGAGGAGCGCGTTGTCTCTCACGAGTTCGAACGTCATCGGACGGGTCCCTTCGCGGCGCGTGCACCGCCCGAGCCGGTAGCCAGCGCGAGCTGCGAGGCGACCCAAGCGTCGAGCTCGAGCCACCGCTGAAAGAGCCACGCATCGCGGTTGTCGCTTGGGATCGCAGCGGCCCGGACCCGCTCGAGTCGCACGCGGATCGTCTTGCCAACAAGAGCGCCACCCCAGAACGAGGCAAGGCTCGCCGCGCCCTCGAACCCCGTGTGCGCGACGAACACGACGTCCACCTCCGGCGCCGCGTCGACGAGGGCGAGAGAGCCCCCGAGTTTGGGAGGCAACACGTGGCGCATGCGGTCAGCCTGGGATGCGAGGTCCGCGTGTCCGCGTTCGCGCAAGGAAGCCGCTGCGCGGAGCCGCTTGGCTTCGGAGAAGCGTGTTCCCTCGGGGTAGAGCAACACCGCGCGCGAAGGTGTGAGGAGCGCCGCGAGCCCCGCGACCGCACGAATCTCTGCCTCGCCGCGTTTTCCGTCCCGCGCGACGAACACGTTCGGCAATCGGAGCCCGACGAGATCGAGGCACGGATCCCACAAGAGCTCGCGCTTGAGCACGTAGAGAAGGAGGCGCCGCGCGGGGTTTGCGATCAGCGCCGCGATGAGCACGGTGTCGGCGACGCTCGTATGCCGAACGAAAAAGAGGAGGGGCCCCGACGGCGCGAGCGCATCGCCTTCGATGGCGACGCGCA
Organism: Polyangiaceae bacterium; assembly: GCA_947502375.1. Taxonomy (GTDB): domain Bacteria; phylum Myxococcota_A; class Polyangia; order Polyangiales; family Polyangiaceae; genus SYFR01. Next base: position 3,037 of record CANMZR010000293.1, on the reverse strand, counting down.
TCCCGAAGATGCGGAGACTCCCGAAAAAGAGCGCGTCCGTCCAAAACCGCTGAAGCGCCGCATTCGCAGCGACGTAGCGTGCCTCGCCACCGAGGCGGCCGCCGAGCATCGCCACGCCAATGGCGAGCGCGACCGCGATGCCGACGACCTCGCACACGACGTAAAGCGCGAACATGAGCACGGCGCGACTTCGCGAGAAGGTCCCGGCAAAAGGCCGGAGCAGGTCGAGCACCGCCGTGAACGTGAGCGTCAGCGGCAACAGCGCGAGGTAGAACGTTCCGCCGAGGAAAAACGCAGGGATGGTGAGCACCCGACGGCCCCAGCGGTGGAGGAAGGGCTCCCGCGCCGCCTTGCTCATCGAAGCGCCGCCTTGCTCATCGAAGCGCCGTGGAAGCCCGTTCGAGCGCCGCCCGACCGGCGAGCGATGCGAACCCGGTCAGCACCACGCCCCACACGATATCGACGAGGACGAGTCGTGCCGGCCAGCCCGCGAGAACGGCCCAGTTCGTCAACTCGTAGGTCGCGTAACACACGAAGCCGAGCGCGGCTCCGCGCGAGAACGCGTTGCCAAGGCTCTCGGCGCCGACCACCCCGTAGGCGGTGATCGCTCCGACGTACATGGCGTAGAACGCGAGCGCCGCTGGCCAATGCACGGTCGGCCGCTTGAGTGGTCCAAGCGCCACGTCGTAGAACGACTTCGCGATGACGCCGAGGAACGTCAGGTCGAGGACCATCATCGTGACGGTGACGGTCACCGCGGCGAGGACGATGGCGACGAGCGGGTGTTGCGCGGAGGATGTCATGCTTTTCGCGGGCCTTAGGTTGGCTGGTTCTCGAGACGATCATGGCCCTCGACGGGCGCTTGCAAGTGCTGCTTCGCGACGGAGAGGAAGCGCTCGCGGCTCTCTTTGTGGTCGACGATCGGGCGTGGGTAGCTTTTTCCGAGCGACACCCCGGCGGCGCGCAAAACGTCCGCGGGAGCTTCCCACGGCTTGTGGATGAACTTCGCGGGGAGCTTCGCGAGCTCGGGCACCCAACGGCGCACGTACTCGCCGTCCGGGTCGAACGTCTCGCCCTGCGTCACGGGGTTGAAGATGCGGAAGTAAGGTTGGGCGTCGCAGCCGCAGCCGGCCGACCACTGCCACCCCGCGTTGTTCTGCGCCCAATCGCCGTCCGTCAGGTAGCGCATGTAGTGGGCTTCGCCGCGCCGGTAGTCGATGAGCAGGTGTTTGGTGAGGAAGCTCGCGGCGATCATGCGCGCGCGGTTGTGCACGAACCCCGCGCCGAGAAGCTGTCGGGCTGCCGCGTCCATGATGGGGTAGCCCGTTGTCCCTTCGCACCACGCGTGCCAGGCGGCGTCATCCTGCACCCATGGAAACGCCTTGAAACGCGGTTGAAACGGTTCGGTCAAAAGTTCGGGCCGGTCCCAAAGGGTCGAGTGAGCGAACTCGCGCCAAAGCAGCTCGTTTAAGTAGGCGCGCGCGGACGTGTCGTCGGTGACCTTTGCCTTCGCCTGGTTCCACACCTGACGCGGCGACAGCGTGCCGAACTTGAGATCCGCGGAGAGTCGGCTCGTACCCTCGAGGTCCATTCGGTTGCGGTCGTTCGCATAAGCGTTGGCGGCGCGCTCGAGGAACCGGACGAGTCGCTCATGAGCTGTGCGTTCACCACCCAACTGGACAGCGGGGTTCTCGGTCAGCCCGAGCGACTCCATCGTCGGGATCGGCACCTCGTCGGCACGCACGTCGGCCGGTAGCGCGGGGAGGCTCTTCGGCGCGGGGAGCGCGTCATCGACGATGGCGGTCTTGGTGAAGCTCTTTGCGAACTGGCTAAACACGGCGTACGGCTTTCCCGCTCCCGTGCGCAGCGTCCCGGGTGGCAAGAGGGTCTCGCCTTCGTAGAGCTCAAACGGAACGCGTAGCGCTGCCTTCACGCGGTCGTCGCGGGTCCGTGCGAACGGCTCGACCCAGCGGTGCGCGACCACCTTATCGGCGTGCCACTGCGCGGCAAGGCGCGGAATCACCTCGGTTGCACGCCCCTCGACGACGATGAGGCGCGAGCCCTTGGCGGCTACGTTTTTTTCGAGCGAGCGCAGCGACGAGAGCAAAAACTGAATGCGGTTCGGGAGCGTCTTTGCGCGGTCCTTCGCAAAAAAGTAAGGATCGAGGACAAAAAGCGGGATCACCTCTCCCGCCCGCGCCGCGTCGGTGAGGGGGGCGTGGTCGGCGATGCGGAGGTCTTTCCCGCGAAACCAGACAATCGTGCGCATGCTCGTTCCATCTCTCGGGGTTGCCGCATAAGCGGTGGCGGGCAAAACCGAGCCGTCGGGGGCGTAGCACGTCAGGCGCACATGGGCTCGCGGCACCGTGCGCTCTTTGAAGGCGAGAACACGACCCGGGGCCAGACGGCGGGCGGCCTGCCGCTTCGAGTCAACCGTGGCGAGGGCTCACGAGGTGGGAGGGACGCCGTAGACCATCGACCTGTGCAGCGACGCCTGGGCTGCGATGGCGCGTCGATCGTTGTCGGAAAGCCGCTTGAGATTCTTTAGCTGCATCGCCATGCGGGGGTTGGCCGCGAGCTTCGTCTCGTGTGTATTCAAGTAATCCCAATACAAGGTCGTGAATGGGCACGCGCTCTCGCCGGTCGATTGCGCCGGGTCGAAGCGGCAGCCCTTGCAGTGGTTGCTCATGCGAGCGATGTACTTGCCGCTCGCGACGTAGGGCTTGCTGGCCATGCGGCCACCGTCCGCAAACTGGCTCATGCCAAGGGTGTTGGGGAGTTCGACCCACTCGACGGCGTCGACGTACACACCGAGGTACCACTCGTGCACCTCGCGGGGCGTAACGCCCATCAAAAGCGCGTAGAGGCCGGTGACCATGAGACGTTGAATGTGATGGGCGTAACCATGCTCGAGCGTTTGAGCGATGGCATCGCGAAGGCACGCCATCTCCGTCTCGCCCGTCCAGTAAAACGCTGGCAACGCCGCGTGCGCGTTCATTTCGTTGAGCCCGGCGTAGTCGGGCATGTTCGTCCAATA
>CANMZR010000292.1 GCA_947502375.1 Polyangiaceae bacterium | reverse complement strand
AGCCAATGCCTGACGGATTGCACGGGTGACACGGCGAAGTGCACGGACCTGCAAATGAAGGACGTGTGCGTCCATCTCGACGCCGACTCGTTCCACTGCGGAGCCTGCGACAAGACGTGCCCGAAGGGACAAGTCTGTCAAAACAGCAAATGCCTGACGGATTGCACGGGTGGCACGATGAAGTGCCAGAATGCGATGCTCCAGGATATTTGCGTCGATTTAAAAAGCGATGCGCTCCACTGCGGAGCCTGCGACAAGGCCTGCACGGGTGGCAAGGTGTGCCAGTCCGGCGTCTGCAACCTCAGCTGCGTCGGCGGCTCGGTGGATTGTCTCGGAAGCTGCGTCAACACGGCGAATGACCCCGCGAACTGCGGCGGTTGCGGCATGGCGTGCACCGGCGGGAAGGTCTGCCAAAACAAGCTATGCGTGCTCCAGTGCGTTGGCGGGGCGACGAATTGCAACAGCAGTTGCGTGAGCCTCCCAAGCGATCCGAACCACTGCGGAGGCTGCGGCGTGGCGTGCCCGGTGGTGCCAAACGGGACATCTTTCTGTTCCGCATCGGCGTGCGGGTTTGGTTGCAAGGTTGGTTTCGGTGACTGCAATGCGCTAGGCGCAGATGGCTGCGAGGCAAGCCTCAACACGGTCTCCGCTTGCGGCTCGTGCGGCAAGGCGTGCACGTCGGCGAACGCCACCTCGACGTGTGTCGATGCGACGTGCGGCCTTGGCGCCTGCAACACGGGCTTCGGCAATTGCAATGCCAACGCGGCCGATGGCTGCGAGGTGAACCTGAAGACGGACTCGGCGAACTGCGGTACCTGCGGGTTTGCGTGCGCTGCGAACGCGGCCTGCGTGAACGGCGTTTGCGGCGCCTCCACATGCAAAGTCGTGGCTGGTGCAGGCAACCTCACCTGGTGCACCCACGCGGCGGGTACCAAAAATACCAGCTGCACGACGGTGTGTCAGAGCGTCGGTAAGACCGTGCTCACGGATCTGACGGCCTGGTTCAATGCCCAGGACACGATGACCGAGTGCCAGGCGATCCGCGATACACTCGGGTTGGCAGGGACCGTCAACGTGGGCGCGATTCCTGGTATTTGTGCGGGAGAGAATCTCGTGAATAATTTCTTTGCGTGTTCGACGACGGCAACCTGCCCGAGCACGTTAACGACAACGGCCCCAGGAACGGATGTTCGTGCGGTCTGTCCGTGCAACTGATGTGGGGTTTTGCACCAACGTCGCCAGGCTCGCTTTAAGAATGACCCGCGGGTCACTTTGCAGCTCGGAGAGGCGGCGCTCTTCCGCGCTTGCGAACGTGACGAAGGTATCGAAGATGTGGTTCCCTGAGAGGATGGCAATGTCTTCGATGCGCTCGGTTCGAATGTCAGCGGGCGCTCTCGTCCTCGCGGCGCTCTTTGGGGCCTGCGGCGGCGGTAAACTCGTCGTTATCGGAACCGAGCCGGCGGGGGCGGGTGGGGCGACAAGTGGGCCAGCGAGCGGCGCAGGCGGCGCCGTGGGCTGTCCGGATGGGCTGCTCGATTGCCAGGAACTCTGCGTGGATGCTCGCTTCGACCCCAAGAACTGTGGCGCCTGTGGCGTGAACTGCCCCGAAGGCGAACTTTGCTCCAACGGCGCGTGCGGCGTTGCTTGCGGAATGGGTGTCGCAAGTTGCGTGGACGCGCTCGGTGAGACCCGTTGCGTCGACACGCTGTCGAGCTTCGCGAATTGTGGCGGATGCGGCAAGGCGTGCGCGGTGGGCGAAGGCTGTCTGGCGGGAAAATGCGAGCTTGCCTGCGGCGGCGGGAGCGTCGCGTGCGGTGCCATCTGCACGAATTTCCAGTTTGACCCGCTGAACTGCGGTGCCTGTGGCAAGGCGTGCATGGTCGGTGCGAACTCGGTTGCCGTGTGCGCGGCCGGCAAGTGCGGAAGCGAGTGCACGGACGGGTACGGTGATTGCAATCTCAAGGTTGCAGACGGCTGCGAGACCGCGCTGATGGGGAGCGTTACGAACTGCGGCGCATGCAGCAACGCGTGCGCTGTCGTGAACGGAACGCCGATCTGCGATGCCAGCGTTTGCAAGGTCGTGACGTGCAACGCCGGCTTTGCGAACTGCGACAACGATGCGCTCAGCTGCGAGACGAACACGACCACCGACGCGAAAAACTGCGGCAGTTGCGGCAAAGCTTGCAACGTCGGCGAGACGTGCGTCGGCAGCATCTGCAGCTCGCTTCCTGCGTCTTGCCGCCTGGTAAACGGCCTCAAGTGGTGCACGAACCCGAACAATACGAAGGCGCTGAACTGCAACCTCACCTGTGGCAGCGTCGGGCTCACGCCCATTCCTGACAACACGCTCTGGTACAACGCGCAGGACACGGTGGCCGAGTGCCAGGAGCTCCGCGACGCCTTCGGTTTGGGGCAGCCCATCTCGATTGCGAGTTATACCTATGCGTGCGCAGAGGTTACGGGAGGGAATTTCCTTTGCTCGAATTTCACGGGCTGCCCGCAAGAGCACCGGGTGAATTCGGATAGCGGCGACCATCAGGGTTACTGCCCCTGTCAGTGACGGCTCCCAGAGGCCCTTACGGCTTCGTCCTTCGGTCTCAGTCGGCGGCCGGCTCGGTCTCGTTTTGTACCTCGGAGCCGGCTTGGGCGTCGCCAGGAAATTCGTCGCGGCGCGGGCGTGCCATCGCATCGTGCAGCTCGCAGGCGCGAGAAAGCACGGTCGTGGCGTAGCCGCCTTTGGTCAGCACAAAGGAGACGACGAGCGCGTTATCGCCCTCACGGCGCCAGCTCAGCTCATTGACCCATAGCCGCAAGGCCCGTCGCGCGCCCTCTCCGTAGTTCGAGAACTGCTCGAGCCGCTCCGGGTCGTCGATCATGTTTGCGAGTGCCTCACGCTCGATGACGGCGACCTCGGCTTCGGGCCACCGCATCTTCGAACCGAACATCGGACCCGTGGGAGAAAGCAGCCCTTCCTCACAGCGGCTGCGGGCGTCTTCGAACTCGGCCTCGCCCACCGTAAACACCCCGCCTGAGTCGTGCTTTTGGGCAAGGTCGCCCAGCAAAATGCTCGCCCACGTTCCGTCGCGCTCGCGTCGCGCGAGAACTTCGTTGAACGCGCGGGATTGAAGCGACGAAAAGAGCAGCTTTCGCTCACGTTTGTCACGCGGGCCACGCTCTTTGCCTTGCAGCCACGCAAGCGCCCGTTCGGGGTTGTCACCGTCGCGGCCGAAGCGCTGCGAACCGAATGCATTCGGCACGCCTTCCTGTTGGATCCGTCCGAGTCGCTCCTCCACGACGGCAACGGCATTGGCCGTCAGCTCACGCAGCGTGATGGTGAAGCGGTTCCCGCGAAGGTGCCCCGTTCTAAGCTTATTTTTGTGACGTTTCGCCTCGAGGATTTCAACGCCTTCAAGCACGATTGCAGCGGCCTCTGCGGGTTCGCGTCCTTTCGCGAAGGGGAACGAGGCTACCTGGGTGGTGATGGCGTGCCGGTCTTTCATACCCGCAAACCCAACCTCGCGAGGATCGATCCGCAGCCGGTCCGCGAGGTCCCGTACGACTTGTAGAGTCGTCAGGCTCGTCTTTCGGAACGTGACGAAAAGGTGGTCCCCTTCACCGCAAGCTTCATAGGCTGGCAGTTCGTCGACGATGAAGTCGCTCGGCGTTTGTCGAAGGACGGCCGAAACCTGCTCGGTCGATACGGAATTGGACATATTGGCTGTGGATCGTGAATAGAAGAGAGATGCGCCTGAACGACGCGATGGTTGCACTCGGGCTTTTGACTCTGGCGTGGGTACCGCTCGCGCATGCGCAGAGCAAGCCTGCTCAGGTGAAATCGGTACGGCGGGCCGCGTGTCCGGCCGACATGGTCGCGGTGAAGGGGACCTGCGTCGATCGCTACGAGGCCTTTGTGGTCGAGCTTTTACCCGGCGGTAAGACCAAGGCGCACTCGCCCTTTGAACCCGTGCAAGGCCTGCGCGTCAAAGCCGTCAATGCCAAAGGAAAGACGCCCCAAGCGTACATCAGTCGCGACGAGTCCGAGGAGGCCTGCATGGCGGCCGGCAAGCGCCTCTGCGCCGATACGGAATGGCTGCTCGCCTGCAAGGGCAAACGGGACACGACGTGGCCTTACGGGCCGGAGCGCGTCGTCGCTCGGTGCAACGATCACGCGACGAGCGGGTTCAACCAGCTTTTCGCCAAGGACGGGAAGCCACCCTCGCAGCGTGACTACGATTTCGACAATCTCAACGATCCACGCCTCAACCAGCTGAAGGGCACGCTTGCGCGGGCGGGTGCTTTCCCGCGCTGCAAGACGACGGAGGGCGTCTTCGACATGGTCGGCAACCTTCACGAGTGGACGGCCGATCCAGCGGGGACGTTCCGCGGCGGCTACTATCTCGATGTCGAACTGAATGGCTCGGGCTGCGACTACCGCACCACCGCTCATCACGACAAGTACCATGACTATTCAACTGGGTTTCGTTGCTGCAAGACCCCGGGCGAGCGAGTGAAGAAACCCACGGTATCGAAGCCTGCCGCGCCGCCCAAGGCACCGAAGCCGTCCCCATTGAAGCTTCGAAAACATAAGCCCACGAAGGCGCCGTCTCGCGAGCTTGAATAGGACCGCGCCCCCAAAGTAGGCTGGCCCGGAGCCTCAAAGCTCGTGGTGCATGGCGTTGCGCGGGGAGCGAAAATGCTGCTGCGGCGAGTAGGGCAAGAGGTTGGACACACGGCTCAAATACACGCACGCGTATTCGTTTATTTGCGCTCCGAAGAGGGACAGCTCGCCGCCTTCCTTCAAGAGCGAGCCCCAGTATCGGTGAAACCTTGCGTCAATTTTTCGGCGCAAGGTGCGGGCTTCTTTATCGAGAGAGCGAAGTTGCCGCCGAATCGAAGCGAGCATTTTCCGAAGCCGAGCGAGCTCGTCGCGCAAGCCGTGGGTCTCGTCGCCGTGGCCCGCTCGAGTCGCGAGGTCGTGGGCCCGTACCTGCAGATTCCGGAGACCGTCTTCGTACTCGGCGCGCCGCCGTTCGACCTCGACCAGTGCCGCAGCGTCTTCGCGGCTTAGCTCGTGCGCGGCAATCTCATCTTCAAGCTCCTGCAGCACCATCGCGGTTCGCCAGATCGAATCCTTCTTTGAGCGGACGATGTCGCCGTAGATGTGGTCTCCGACGTACATGATGCGGTGGCCGCCTCCCATCGCTTCCTGCAGGTCGTTCAGATTGCCGCCCTCGTAAATTTTTCCGCGCTCGAAGGGCAGGGTGGCCTCCTTCGTCGTGCCGTCACGCAAGCGTTCGAGCAGCGGCTGAGTCTGCTGAAAAAAGGTGGGTTTCTTTGCCGCAACCACGATGGCGTCGAAATAGTCCTGAAAACGCGGGTAGTCAGGCCGTGCCCCGTCGACGAGGTAGCGCATGATGGCGTCGGTGGAGGGCCAGCGCGAATTCGTCAGTAAGAAGAGCTTTTTCCCGGCCGCCCGCAGTTTGTGAAGCGTGGCTGGGAGCTCGGGATCTCGGTTGAGATAGCGCGGCAGATCGGCGGCGATGGTGTCCACGACGGTTCCGTCGCGGTGGGCCTCGTCGATGCACTCACGGATGTCATCGAAGAGCTGGCTGAAAGGAGGCGTCTGCCCGCGAGCCTCGTAGCCATCGATGATGCCGACGAAAACGCTGACTTCGCTCAGGGCGTAGAGCGTGTCCACCCAGTGATAGCGCGAGCTTTTGTGACGCAGTTTTTTTTGGTCGTAAAGGGCGCGGAGCTCGTTCCGGGTAAGCTCGCGCAGGCCGTGGTAGCCCTTTCGTACGATCTTGAAACGGTTCATTTTGACGACGTTGCCGAGCTGCTTGTCGACGAGCAGACCGCGAATCGCAAAGTCGAGCGGGTAGTCGAGAGCGAGCAGCCAATCCGGGTAGCCGCGCAGGACCAACTTCTGCACCGTCGCGTCGATGCTAAGGCGATCCATCGCCGCCTGCTGGTAGACCGCCAGCGTGTAGTCCATGTCGAAGCCGATCCAATCGCAGCGCGACAGTTTTAGATCGCGGTTGACGTAGACGCGCCGCGCCGGTGAAATGAACGGCGTCTTGGCCTCGTCGAGGTCAAGGCAGGGGAGCTCAAGTTGTCGGGCGACCAAGCGGGCTTTCGTCTCCAAGGCTACGCTTCTCTCGCCTCACGTCAAATTGGGCGTTGAGGGCCGTGGGTGCCCGGCGGTCGGCGCTCGGAGAGGCCGTGGGGCATTCGGTGCGAGTGCGGCGGTGGGTGGTACCCTCGTCATCTTGCTCGCCAAACCGTAGTGTGAGCAGTGTGTGATCCATGCTTTCCCAATGGGTAAGCAAATTCGTTGAAAAAAAACGTAATTGGTCAGTTGACGCGGCGTCTCGAATGCCT
>CANMZR010000291.1 GCA_947502375.1 Polyangiaceae bacterium | reverse complement strand
AGCGCTGGTGCATCCCGATCCGCGACGGGGCTTCGGGGTGCTCGCCGTGGTGGCCGTGGACCGGCTCTCGGTTGGCCTGCACCTCGTGGCGGGAACGACCGAGCCGGAGAGCTCGCGCGTCTTTTTGAAAGACCGCCCCGGAAAGATCGCCCCTGAACATCATTCGCAGCTTTTTGCCGCATTTAATGGTGGATTTAAGGCGACCCACGGTCAATTTGGGATGTTGCTCGGCGGAAAAGAGTACCTCCCGCCTCGCGACATTTCTTGCACCCTCGTCCACTACACCGACGGGCGGCTCGCGATTGCACCTTGGAGCGAGTTGAAGGCGGGTGGCACGGACTCCATGCTGTTCTATCGGCAGACCCCGCCGTGCCTTGTGGAAGCTGGCGCCCTGCAGAAGGAAGTCGAGGCGAGCGGCGAATACGCCAAAGGCTGGGGCGCGACGGTGAGTGGTGAGACGGTGATTCGGCGTTCGGCCGTCGGGCTCAGCGCGGACGGGAAGACGTTGTTTTACGGCATTGGTGATGCACTGACCGCTCAGTCGCTCGCTCGGGGCATGAAGTCGGCCGGTTGCCACGCGGCTGCCGAGCTGGACGTCAATTACTCGTACCCCCGTTTTTTGATGTATGCGAAGGGGAAGAACGCCGTTCCAACCGCGCTTCAGTCGCTTATCCCTGGCGTCGAATTTACAAAAGACCAGTACATCAGTCCTTCTCCGCGTGATTTCTTTTACCTCACACGCGAGCGCAAAAAGCCGAGTTGATGCGTGCGGGGCCAGCCCGTCCGCGTCGGCCAGGGTAGGTGCAATGGCACGTGACGCGCCAACCGCTGCGTGACACGCTCTTGGGGGAGCCGGGCCGCGCATCGAGTGCACTACACCTTCCTCGACTATGTCGCGCTGCAGGCGACGAGCACAGTCAAGCTCGAGTACCTGGACGGTCAGATCTACGCGATGGCGGGTGGGACTCCCGAGCACGCGGCGCTAGGGGCGGCCGTCAGTGGGCTGTTGTTTGCTCAGCTCCGCGGCGGCACGTGTCGTATTTTCGACTCCGATCTCAGCATCCGCGTGGGGGCCACGGGTCTGGCGACCTACCCTGACGTGACGGTCGTGTGCGGGCCGCGTGAGCACGCCGCCGAAGACAAGAACGCCGTCACCAACCCAACGCTCTTGGTGGAGGTGACGAGTCGAAGTACCGAGGAATACGATCGCGGGGAAAAGTTCGACCACTACCGGCAGATTCCATCGCTCGCCGAGTACCTGCTCGTGTCGCATCAGGAGCGGGTGATCGAAGTCAGGCGGCGAGTCGGGGACGTTTGGGAGACCGAGATCGCCCGAGCCGGGCAGCGCGTCGAGCTTCAGTCGATTGCATGCGTGCTCGAGGTGGACGCGCTCTACGACGCCGCGTCGGAAGTGCCGGCGCTCTAGCCCGGATGATTCACTGGACACATGCGGCGCCGCATCGGCGACCCGTAGCGCTTCCACCGCCCGAACGCCGCAACCCTCTTGCATCGCGTTCTTTTGACAGGATATCGTTCTCAACTTCCTGGTTTTTGAGGGTGTGACGCGCCTTGCGCGAGGAGTTCGAGATGGCCGACCTGAGCATCGAAGTAAACGGTATGCGGTTCCCCAATCCCTTTGTGTTGGGGTCAGGGCCGCCGGGGACGAATGCGCGGGTGATATCGAAGAGCTTTGAGCTCGGCTGGGGCGGCTGCGTCATCAAGACCATCAGCCTCGATGCGAGCAAGGTCATCAACACGGCGCCGCGTTACGGAAAGCTCATGAGCCGGGAAAACGGCGAGGTCATCGGCTTCGAAAACATCGAGCTGATAAGCGACCGACCGTTCCAAACGTGGCTCGACGAGCTGACCGAGCTGAAGAAGCGGTATCCGAAACAGATGGTGATTGCGTCGATCATGGAGGAGTACCGCCGTGACGCGTGGCATGAAATTGTCGAGCGCGTCGAGAAGACCGGAGTCGATGGATTCGAGCTAAACCTGAGCTGTCCGCATGGTCTGCCTGAGCGAAAAATGGGCATGGCGATGGGCGAAAACCCCGAAATCGTGAAAGAAGTCGTCGGCTGGGTGAAGGAGGTTTCGACCATTCCGGTGTGGGCGAAGATGACGCCAAACGTCGGTAATCCGACCGTTCCGGCGGCCGCGGCGCTCGGTGCGGGGGCCGATGGAATCGCCGCGATCAACACGATCCTTTCGGTCATCGGCGTGGATCTCGACACCTTGCGTCCAATGCCGACGGTCGAGCGGTACACCGTGCCGGGCGGCTATTCGGGTCAAGCGGTTCGACCGATCGCCCTTCGTCACGTGATGGAAATCGCTCGCGCAAATCCGGGGGTTTCGCTCTCGGGGATCGGCGGGATCGAGACCGGCGCCGATGCCGCGCAGTTCATGCTGCTCGGTTGCCAGACGGTGCAGTTGTGCACGGGGCCGATGCTTCGCGGCTACAAGATCATCGACGAGCTGCAGCGTGATTTATCCGCTTTCATGGATAAGCATGGATTCAAGTCGATCGACGAATTCGTTGGAAAGAGCCTCGACGCCTTCACAACCCATGCCGACCTCGTCACGCGCCAGGCAGCCGCTAAAGCGGGCAACAAGGGCCAGACGAATCGCGACGCCGAGACGTGGAAGGGCGACATCGAGAAGGAGACGGCGGCGCTGGCCGGCAACTAGCGCACTGAGTGCGGCGTTACGCGGGTGCGAACGGTCCGCGTGGCTGCACGTTCCGTGGCACGCCGCGAGCTGTTTTTTCAGCTTGCGAACGGGGAGGCAACACGCTGAGCGCGCCACGGGTAACCGAAGCTTGGCGCTCCCGCTAAAGCGGCTTGCGAACGAGGGCCACTTGACCCGCCTTGAACGGCTCGAGAAACACCGGCGAGCCGACCTCACGCAGCGCCGCGTGGTACTCCGGCCGCTGTGCGTCGTGCAAAAGAAGTACGCCGCCCGGGCGCAGCATCGAGAAGCCCATGCGAATACAAAAATTCCGGGCGCGCCCATCGACGAAGACGAGATCGGCCTCTTCGAGATGCTGGCGCGGCGCGTTCACATACGAAGGCATCAAGCGTGGGTCAGCCTCCGCTTCGTCGTCCCAGGCCATGGCTCGCTGCGGTGATGCTCCGAGCTCCACCGGAAGGTCCGGTTGTACATGAAGCAGCACGAGACGCGGATCTTCGATCGCACCCCGCACCCGTTCGTACCAAGCGCGGTCGTGCTCGACGCAGACGTATTTGTAAATGAATGGGCAGGCCAAGAGGAAGGCGCGAGTGCTCCCCCCCGAGCCCCATTCGATCATGCGTCGTGGCGCTATCGCGTGGACGATTCCAAGGAGCTGGGACCACTCGATGGGGTCCATCATGGGCATGATTGCCGCAGCGGCTGTCATCGGATGTTCCTTGGGTCGTTCACGCGCTTGCGTGTTTCAAGTGCCTGCGTGTTTTAAGCGCTTGCGTGTTTCAAGTGCCTGCGCGCTTCAAGATGGCGTCGCTTGTGCGAGTAGCTTCGAGCCGCCCTCAAACAACACGGTCACTTTGCGAACGTCGGTGATTTCGGTCACGAAGCCTTCGCCGAACTTCGTGTGGTTCACGAGCTCGCCGAGGCTGAACGCCGTCGCGATGGCGTATGGGGTGAAGTCGCGCGCGTTGCGGCCCTGAATGGTCTTCTCCCAGTGGAGACGCAGCCCGAGGACGGTCTTCGCCGTGGTGCGCGGCGTGGCCTTCGGATCCCTGACGCGCTTCACTTTCGGCGTCTTCGCGGCGGCCGTCTTCGGCTTGTAATAATTATGCTGCGTGTGGCACGTCAGGCACTCGGCGCGTGCCGGCTTGCCCTCGGCCATGGCTACGATGCGGTGGTTGAGGTCCAGCTTGCACTTGGTGCAGTAGCCGTCGATTTCAGTTCCAGCGGTCAGGGTTTTTTTCATCGCTTCACTCGTTGCTCTCGATAGGGGCGCGTGTTGCGCTCGTGGTGGGGGCCCCCCCCTTTGCGCTGGAATGCGTGTTGCCTGTAACGAGGTCGACGGCCTTCATTACGACTCGCGACACGACTTGCGGCCGGGGAAAGTGGCTTTTGCGCTTCGGTTCCGCCTCCGGAGGCCTTCCCGTGGTGGTCCCTTCGTCTGAGGCGGCATCGGCTGCCTCGGACTCCTTGGCAACCGGATTCGGAACGAAGCGCACCTGCGTGCTGATTTCGAAGGAGAGCTTCGTTAGGACGGTTGCGAGTTCATCGGCGAAATTGATGTGTTCGACGACGTCGCGTATCTCCTTCGCGACCACGCGATAGAGGCCTTTTTTCGTGTCGTCGATCTGGTCGAAAACGTAACTGGCAGCTTCCTTCGGAAGCTTCAAATCGCCGAAATGTTTTCGAAATGCTTCGGGCCCCTCGGTGAGGGTCTCGACTCCGGATTCGACGGCCCGCTCGACGAGCTTTCGCAGCACATCAGGCAACCCACGCTCGAACAACGGCCGTCGCTCGCCGTCGCGGGGATCGTCCTCGTGCGAGCGGCCGTCGTCGCTGGGGGGCCGGCTATCTGCCATCACAGACGGAGTATCGCGTCACTCGTGCGTCGGCAACTGATAGATGCGAAGGGCGTAGCGGTCGCTGCCTGTGCGGCTGGAGACCTCGATTGAAACCGTCTCGGTCGCGAAGCTGCAAAACGGTCGCTCCGGCTCGAGAATGGCCACGCGCTCGGGCGACTCCACCTCCGCGAGGAGGCTACCGCGAACGGAGGTGACGCGCAGCCGAAGGTCGCTAGCGGCGGGGCCTGCGACCCCGAAAATTCGGTAACAAAACCCTAAACGGAGCGGGAGTGAATGGCGCGACGCGGCGCTCTTTGTGGTGCCCTCGAGCGGGACGCCAACGGGCTGCATTCCAGTGGACGGGCCGCACAGCATCGCCAGGCGTTCGACATCCTTTCGCGGGTCGTCGGAGGGCACCAGCCCGTCGGCACACGTTTTCCAGAGCCCACCGGCTCGGGTGACGGGAGGCGCGGACTCGTTCGCGGCGGCAGTTGCGCTGTCCTCGGCCGCAGAGCCACCGTTGAGCCAGGAGCCGTCGTGTCTTGGGGCTGCCAGAAAGGGTTGCGCCCCGTCCTTCACGGTCCCTTCAGGCTTGCCCTCCCAGGGTCGCTTGTGTGGCTGGCAACCGAAAGCTGCGGCGGTGGCGGTGCCGAGCAGCACCAGGCATACGAAGGCCTTCAACTTTCGAGGCTCCGCGGTCAGGCTGTTGAGGTAAGCTTTCAAGCGATGTTCGCGGACAGGCGGCGGCGGGTGCTCGACTCGATTCGGGGTGCAGCCATCGTGGCGGCGGCACCCGTGTCGCTTCGCAACAATGACGTCGAGCAGGAATATCGGCAAGACTCCGACATGCAGTATCTCACTGGCTTTGAAGAGCCGGAGAGCGTGCTGGTGCTGTCGAAGGTTCATCCGGACCATCGGTCGATTCTGTTCGTGCGCCCACGCGACCGTGAACGAGAACAGTGGGACGGGGCGCGGGCCGGTGTTGAGGGCGCAAAAGAACGCTTTGGAGTCGACGCCGCTTTTCCGATAGCCGAGCTGAAAAAACGCCTGCCTGAGTACCTTTCCGACGCCGAGGAACTCGTCTTCGAGCTCGGTAAATCGCGAGAGCTGGACGCTCTGGTGCTGGCGGCGATTACTCAGGTTCGCGCACGCGGCCGCTCGGTCAAGGCGTGGCCCCGCACCATCCTGCATCCCGACTCGGTGTGGCACGAGTTGCGTTTGGTCAAGGATGAGGCCGAGCTTGGGCTGATGCGGCGGGCGGCTGAAATTTCCTCGGACGCTCATCGGGCGGCGATGGCGGCGGCGGCCCCAGGCAAGTTCGAATACGAGCTCGATGCGACCCTGCGCGAGGTGTTTCGACGAAACGGGGCCATCCGTGAAGCCTATGCGCCGATCGTCGGCTCGGGTTCGAACGCGACCGTCCTGCATTATCGAGAGAATCGTCGCCAGATGCTCGATGGTGAGCTTTTGCTCATCGATGCAGGTTGCGAGTTTGAATACTACGCGGCGGACATCACGCGGACCTTCCCGGTTAACGGTACCTTCAGCGAGCCGCAACGAGCGGTGTACGAAGCGGTCCTGGATTCCCAGCTCGCGGCGATAGAAGCGGTGCGGCCCGGCTCGACGATCGAGCGCGTTCACCAAGTGGCTCTTCGCACCCTGGTCGAGGGCATGGTTCGCATCGGGCTCCTGGTGGGCGCGGTGGACGAACTCATTGAAAAAGAGAGCTACAAGCGCCTGTACATGCACCGCACGAGTCACTGGCTCGGCATGGACGTGCACGATGTGGGCGCGTACTTCGTTCGTGGTGAGGCGCGACCCTTCGTCCCCGGGACCGTGCTCACAATCGAACCCGGAATTTACGTGGCGCCCGATGATGCGGAGTCGCCTCTGGAG
>CANMZR010000290.1 GCA_947502375.1 Polyangiaceae bacterium | reverse complement strand
ACCCCAGCAGCGAACCTTCCCTCCAGTGATCAAGGCACAGGTGTGGTCGTAGCCGTCGGCGACTTTGAGCACGTTGTTGACCACGCACGTAAGAGAGCACTCTCCGAGAATTGCGTTTTTTGTACCAGCGTCACAGGCCTCTGCCGCGGCTTTGTAGCCGTTGCCACACGCAGGAAGCTTGCAGTTCGGGTCGCACGCGTCACCCTCGGCAAGGTTGCCGTCATCGCAGACCTCGGTGCCCGCCTTGATGCCATTGCCGCAAGCGGTCTTGGTGCAGTTCGAGTCGCAACCGTCGTTCTCAATGATGTTGCCATCGTCGCAGGCCTCACCCATTGCCTTGTAGCCGTTACCGCAGGCGGGAAGTTTGCAGTTCGGATCGCACGCGTCGCCCTCGATGATGTTGCCGTCGTCGCAGAGCTCCGTGCCAGCTTTGATGCCATTGCCGCAGCCGGTGGGAATGCAATTCGAGTCGCAGCCATCGCCGTCGACGACGTTGCCGTCGTCGCAAGCCTCGGTGCCAGTTTTGATGCCGTTGCCGCAACCTGTTTTGGTGCAGTTGGCATCGCAGCCGTCATCGTCCGCAACGTTGCCGTCATCGCAGAGCTCGGTGCCTGCCTTTACTCCGTTGCCGCATGCCGTCTCCGTGCAGTTCGAATCGCAGCCGTCGTCGTCGACGACGTTGCCGTCGTCACAGGCCTCACCGTCTGTTTTAACGCCATTGCCGCACGCGGTTTCGGTGCAGTTCGTGTCGCAGCCATCTCCGTCGGTGAGGTTGCCGTCATCGCAGCCTTCGAAGTCCGCTTTTGTGCCGTTCCCGCAAGCGTTGAGAAGAGGCACGGGCTCCGCGTCCGCGCAGCGGTAAGCTCCGGGGGTCTGCCAGCTCGCCTCACAGACATCGTCCCCCGGTAACAACTTGGTGTCGCACACTTTGTAGGTGACGGTCACTCCGTCCGAACAGCTTGCAATGACGCTGCCTTCGCAAGAGTTGATGCGACCACCCTCGAGCGCCTCGCACGTGACCTCGTCACGGCCCCGATTCAAGAGCGAGCAGCTAGCGACCAGGAAGAGGGCCGCGGCGAAAAGGGCACGCGTGCGTTTGACCGCGAACAACGATGCGTTGGGTGCAGGGCTCATGGTGCGCAAGAGCACCATAGAAGCCAATGAGTCGCAACTTGCAATTCGTCAATTGGCGCAAGTCCGCGAGGTCGGGTCGCTGGTATCCGCCGTCCGTCGGAACTTTTCGAACACCAATCCAATCGCTCACAAATCGAACAATGGTTGGTAGAGCACGGCGGGGGGCAAGTCCACCGAAAGAACGGACTCGAGCCGCTTGCGAGGAGGTGGCCGCTCGCCGACGGCGGCACGCGGCTTGGTCGGCTTGGAGCGTGGAGACGAGCGCGCGCACGGTCGGTCCCAGTTCAGGCATGGTAGCCTCGATGGGGTGTTCATCGAAGAGCTCGTGCGTGCCCTTTCGCGACACGGCGTGGGTTACGCCCTGGTCGGGGGCGTCGCGGTGAACCTTCACGGCGTGCCGCGGATGACCTACGACATCGACATTGTCGTGCGGACCGACGAGTCGTCGCTCCGCGCGGTGGCCGAGGCACTTGGTGAGCTCGGGCTGCGCTGTCGGATCCCGATCGCGCAGCCCACGCTCGCTGATGCGGCCAAGCGCGCGCGGCTGGAAGCAGAGAGAAACCTCATCGCCGTGACGTTCACCGATCCCGCGGACCCCCTGCGCGAAGTTGACATCCTCGTCGCGCCGTCGGTCGATCCCGATGGTGTCGTCGCGCGGAGCGTCATCCGATCCGCTGGCACCTTCGAGGTTGCGGTGGCCAACCTCGTGGACCTGCTCCGGATGAAGCGGTCGGCGGGGCGGCCGCAGGACCTCGCCGACGTCGTCCACCTCGAACGCCTCCAACGAGGCTCGTCGTGAGCGATCGGTCGCAGGAGCCTCTCGCCTACGTCGTCTCGGACGAAATGCTGGCGCGGTTCGCCAGGAGCACCACCCTGCAGCGCCTTCGCTGGCTCGAGGACATGCGGCGCTTCACTTGGAACGCGGCCACGCCGGAGATCCGCCAAAAATGGAGTGCCGACCGCGACCGCGCGCGTGGGCTGCCTCCCGAGAGCGACGGCTGACCTCCCCGTCGACGCAGGTGCGACTTTTCCCAGCGCGCAGTGGGGTGATAGGGTGCGCTCGCATGGCGCCGCCTTCCGAGAAAAAGAAAGACCCGTTCAGCGGGTTTCGTTGGCTTGCGTCGCTCGGGATCGCGAGACCGTGGTGGGTGCTTGCGGTCGTAGCGGCTCTCTCGCTGGCGGCGGGCGCGTCGATCTACGGCATTCGGATCAGCACCTCGCGTTACGCGCTCGTCTCGGCGAAGCACAACGCGTATCAAGCTCGGCTGCTCGGGTTTTTTGAGCGTTTCGGTATTCAGGATCCGATGGTCCTCGTGCTCACGGAGTCCACGGCCGAGGAGCGGCAGCGGGTGCAGCGCGAGGTGTGCACCAAGCTTGAAACAGAGCCTGAATTCGCAGGTCGAATCGTCTGCCGGGTCGGTCCGAAAGAGCTCGCTGAAGTCGCGATGCTGTGGGATCCGAAGGCGCTCCTCGAAGGGCTCGGTCACCCAGCCAAAGGCGGCCTCGCGCCGGCTGTCGAAGGTGGCTTGCCCGCGTGGCTCGGCGCGGTGGACGACGGCATCACGGCTGCACTCGAGAGCGGCGGGAAAGACGAAGGCCATGCCGCTGGCCATGCCGCTGGCCATGCCGCCAGCCATGCCGACGCGACGGAACAGGCCGTAAAAGGGCCGCAGAAGCTTGCGAAGCTGTTGCGTGCACTCGCGGCCGAGCTCTCCGGGCTCGATGGGCTCGCGGGTTTTGACTTGGGTGCCGCCACCCGAGGACAGACGGGTGGACCGCGCGTGGACGCGGCCGGTTATCTGACGGGTGCGAAAGGGGACTTTCAGCTCATTGCGCTGTTTCCAGAGCTGCCCGGAAGCGAAGGTTACGAGCTGGCGCCGCTCGTCGAAAAGGTCCGAAAGGTCTACGGCTCGGTGGCGCTTGGCTCCGTCAAGCCCCTGCTCACCGGGATCCCCGCCATCGCGAGCGACGAGCTGGATGCCCTCGACCGCGGGTTGAATGTCTCCACCCTCGGGACCAGCGTCGGCATCGTTTTGCTGTTGCTGATTGGCTATCGCTCGATTCGTTATTCCATCATGGCACTCGTGCCTCTCGGGGTCGGAACGGTGATGACCGTGGCCCTGGCGCGCTGCCTTTTTGGCGGCCTCAACATCATCACGTCGTCGTTCGTCTCGGTGCTGATGGGGATCGGCATCAACTTCGCGCTGTTCGCGTTGTCGCGCTATTCGGAGGAGCTGCGCGCGGGAGTCGTGCAAAAAACGGCGATCCAGGGAGGCTTTGTCAAAACGGGCACGGGGATCCTCATCTCGGCCGTCACGACGAGCCTCGCCTTCGCAACCGTGTCCACGACGAACTTCACCGCGTTCAAGCAACTCGGGCTGCTCGTGGGCCTGGGTCTCGTCGTGATGGTGCTGCTCACGCTGGTCGTGTGCCCGGCACTCGCCATGGTGTTGAACCGTGAAGGCAAGCATCAGGCCGCCCATCAGTTTGTGGGTCTGCAGCACCTGGAGCCACTGATCCAAAAAACGCGCTGGCCGCTCCTCGCACTGGCGCTCGGCGTCTCGTTCTTTGGAGCGGTCTACGCGACCAAGGTTCGATTCAACGCACGCTACTTCGATTTTCTGCCACTGGCCGCCGAGAGCGTTCGGGGGCTCCTCGTGATTGAGACCGACAAGGGAGCGACCCCCGTCGTTGCGAACCTGGCCGCGCCCGATGTCGAGTCGGCCCGCCTGCTCGCCGAAAAGGTGCGGGCCTTGCCAACCGTTGGGGCCGTCGATACCGCGACGGATTTGCTGCCGCCGCTCTCCTCCGAACGGCTCGAGGCCCTGCGAGCGACGGTGGCGGCTCTCGGAAAACTCCCCGAGTTTGCCAAGCTGCGCAACCGCACCCGTTCCGCGAAGCTCGTCATCGATAGCGTGTCTCGACTCGAGGACTCGTTCGATGATGCGGCCTTCGCGATGCGTCAGGCAGAGCTGCCGACGGAGGGGCTCGCCGAGGTGAAAAGAGCCTGCGCCGAATTGAAAGCCGTTCTCGCAAAGCTGCCTGATGACGGTCAAGTGGCCCTCGCGCACGTTGAACTCGGTGCCGCCGACATTCTCGAACGTGCCTGGAAGACGGCGGACCATGTCGCTCGGCGCGGCCATTACGAGCCGACGGATCTTCCGAGTGCCTTTCGCGCCCGGTACGCGAGTCGTGACGGCAAGTCTCTCGCACTCTACGCACAGCCGAGCATCGACATCTGGGACGAGGCACGGGCCGCCGCGTTCTCGAAGGACTTGCACTCCGTCGCGCCCGACGCCGCCGGCTTTGCGCTCGAGGTGGAGGCTTACCAGACGGACATCAAACGCGCCTTCACGCTGGCTTGCTACTTGACCACGGCGCTCGCTCTCATCACGTGTTTCATTGCCTTTCGCAGCGTGAAGGATTCGCTGCTCGCGATGCTGCCCGTCGCTTTTGGCCTCGCGGCAATGATGGGTTTCATGGCCGTCTTCGACGTGCGGGTCAACGTCGCCAACATCGTCGCGTTCCCGCTGTCGCTCGGTATGGGCGTGGAGGCCGGGGCGCACATCATGAGTCGCTGCCGGCAGAGCGAGGCGGTGCGCGGGGGCACGGCGCTATTGCGCGACATGATTGCGGGCACCGGGACGGCGGTGATGTTGGCCTCGACGACGACCATCGTTGGCTTTGGTGCACTCACGCTTGCGGATTACCGCGCCATGAGAGGCCTCGGCATCATCATGTGTGTCGGAATGACAACGAATTTGCTGGCGGCGCTCGTGTTCTTGCCCGCGCTCTTACTCGTGATGAAGCGGGCGAAGTAGCCTTCCTGACGCGTGTGTCCAGTCTTAAAGTGGCCGGCGGCTCGCCAGAATTTTGAGGAACGACCGCTCCCTTAGCTCGGTCGTCGTCAGGCTCGTTCGTGCCAGCTCTGCCGGACCGAGCGCCCCCGAACCGTGGGCACGCAGGAAATAATTCAAGAGGCCCTGTCCGGTCGCGGCGTCGTCGAAGACGTTGCCCATGAGCGAGGCCCTGGTGGCGTTGTCGAGGAAGTTCTCGAGTCGTAGAATCGCCGTGTCGAGGCCCTCCAGAAAGAACGCGAACGAGGCCGCGTAGCGAGCCACCAACTGGCCTGGATGCAGGTCCCAGCCTTGATAAAACCCGCCAGCCAGCGAATGACGAACGTTGCCGTAATGCATCCTCCACGCGGCATGGACGACGCTGCGGTTTTCGGCGAGCTGCACGGGTGACAGCGAGGCACCCCGGTGGGGCGGGACTGGGAGCACGTGGGTGGCGCCGTCGGCCACGCGGACGGCCGTGCCCGAAAAAGCGGCGAGCATCCATTGCTTGGCGAACTCGCAAGCGGCGTGCGTCATTGCCTGGTGCGCCGCCGTGATGCCACACGCCGCGGTGTAGTCGTAGGTTCCAAAATGCGCCGCCACGCAGCGCCCCTTCGCCGCCTTGGCGAGGCGCGTCAGTTGCGGTCGGCCGTTCCCATCGAACAAGGTCTGCGGAAGCTCGACCATCAACTCCAGCTTCAGCGCCCCGAGCGGCAAGTGCGTGGCCTTCTCAAGTTCCTCGAGCACGTGAACGAAGGCTTTAAGCTGCCCGACCGAGGCGACCTTCGGCAGTGTCACGACGAACCCGTCGGGTAGCTTCCCCTGCGTTCGGAGGAGCAACGTCGTCAGGAAAATATCGAGCGTGCGCACGGCCCGGCCCTGGTGCTCTTCGCCTAGACTTTTGACGCGCAGCCCGAGTGACGGTGGCAGGCTGCCCTCCAGCATACCGAGCGCGACTTGCACGGCCACGCGTTCGGCCTCGGTATCCTCCTCGGCTCCGGGGCGCAGGCCAAAGCCATCTTCAAAGTCGATGCGAAAATCTTCGATGGGCTCCCGTTCGAGTTTCGCGACGATCCGGGAATGGACCGCTTCGGCGAGGCTCGCGCCACCCTCCAGGCCAAGGGCGTCCGAGAGGCTACGGGCGTCAGGCGCGTACTCGTGCAGGTGGGCGAGAGCGAGCGCACCGAGCTTCGCCGCGGTCGTAGCCTTGAAAAGGTGTGCGCCACCGTAAACCGTGTGCAGCGGCTGCCGATCGGTGGCTGGGCCTGGATAGCGCTTTGTGGCGCGGCGGTTCGGCCGGGCGAGCTTCCCGAGGAGGGAAGCCAGCGTCGGGGGCGGCAGGGACGTTTGCATGGCCGGGCGCGTCAGCTCCCGCGGTAGGTCGTGTAGCCGAACGGGCTGAGAAGGAGCGGGATGTGGTGGTGCACTTCGGGGTTGCGAACCTCGAAAGCGATCTGAACGTACGGATAAAATGCTTCGATTT
>CANMZR010000289.1 GCA_947502375.1 Polyangiaceae bacterium | reverse complement strand
GGCGACGAACTGCACCCCACCGGTGGGTGGTCAGGATGCGCGGCTCACCCACCAAGAGGTCGAGACGCTGTTTCACGAGCTGGGCCACTTGATGCACCATTGCCTCAGCTGCACCGAGCTTCGAAGTCAGGCGGGCACGAATGTCGCCTGGGATTTCGTCGAACTACCGTCACAAATTCTCGAAAACTGGTGCTGGGAGCGCGAGGCTCTCGACCGGTTCGCACGCCACGCGGACACCGGAGAGCCGATCCCCGCGCCCTTGTTTGACGCGCTCCGCCGTGCTCGGACCTTCCGCGCGGCCACGGGTCAGATGCGTCAACTCAGCTTTGCGCTCGCCGATCTCTTACTGCACACCGACTTCGAGCCGGCTCGCGATGGCGATCCTGTCGCGTATTCACGCGCGATCCTCGAGCGAATGAGCCCGAGCGCGTTGCCGGCTGAGCACGCGGTGATGGCCTCGTTTGGACACTTGTTCTCGGATCCGGTCGGTTATGCGGCGGGCTATTACTCCTACAAATGGGCCGAAGTGCTCGACGCGGATGCTTTCTCGCGTTTTCGCCAGGAAGGGCTCCTTTCGGCCGAGGTTGGCGGGGCATTTCGTCGCGACGTACTCGAGCGGGGGGACGAGGCCGATCCCGCGGAGCTGTTTCGAGCTTTCATGGGGCGCGATCCCGAGCTCGGGCCGCTTCTTCTGCGGCTCGGTCTCCCGGCAGCCTGAGAGGGTCGATTTGCCCGCGGTTAGCCGTCGGAAACTTAGCCACCTTCGCCCCTTGTGTTAACGCGGCAGGATGGCCGTTACTGCCGTGCTTACCGGATCTCCGTCCTCGCCGTCGACTCGCTCGCGGGAGGGTCGCGACCGCGACGCAAAACGAGGCGAGCTTCACGCTGAACTCGGTCCTTTGCGCGAGGCGCTCGCTGTTTTCGTCGGAGCTCCGGGTCAACCGAGTGTCCGGGCTCGGTTGGCCGAGCCCCTCCGAAACCTTGCCGCCGAGGCCACCTTGCTCGACTGGCCGCTCGTGGCCGCCGCCCTTTCGCGAGCCGAAGCCGTCGTCACCAGCGCCGGCTTTCTCGGGATGCTCGAAGACGACGAGGTTGAGGCTCTCGAGGCCGCCGTCGACCAGCTCGCCGACGCGTTGCACGATGACCGCGACCGCGAGAAGACTCCGACCTCGGGCCCCATTCGCTCCGTTGAGCCAGGCGCGAGCCCTTCGCGCCAGACCGACATCCTTAGCGTCCCGGTCTTCGTTGCGGGCTCGCGCGCCATCGCGGATACCCTTCGTGCACGCGGTGCTGCCGAGGGCGACGGCTACGCGTTTGCCGTGCGCCATCTTCCGCGGATGGATACGGCGTACGCGGCCGTTCGAGCGTCCGATCCCCGACCGGATGTGATGCTCATCGACGGGGATGAACCCGGCGCCGAGCAACTCGTCGAAGACCTCCTCGGGGACTCCCGAACCGATTCGCTGCCGCTCGTGGTCGTCGGAAGCTGGCAGGCGCCAGAGCACGCGGCGCGCTTCGTTGCCCTTGGCGTCGCGCGTTGCCTTGCGAAGCCGCTCGCGGCGGGGGACCTTCGACGCGCTTGTGCGCAAATTTGCGCAGGGCGACCGAGCACTCGCTACGAGCCGCTTGGCGCGATGACCCTCGATGACCTTGGTGCCCGTCTCGCGAGTGAGCTGCACCTCAGCTTATGCGACACGGCTGCGGACGACCGCATGCGGCGCAGGGTTGTTGACCTCGGAGAAGGCAGCGCGGTGCTCACGGTGATGTGGGACGCTGTCGCTCGGATCCGTGAGTTGGTCAGCGCGCAGACGGCCGGTGAGCTCCGTTTTTCACCAACGCCGCGCGACGAAGCGCTGCCCGCTGGGTTGGCTCTTGCTCGCTCGACGACCCGAGAAAAAAGCGACCGCTCGATGGGCTTCAATCGAGGCGCTGACGCCGCGTCGCTCGACACCATCACGGTTCTCGTGGCCGAGGAAGACCTCACGACGAACTGGTTCTTGAGCGGCGTGCTGCGGGCAGCAGGAGCGACCATCGTGGACGCGTTTTGTAGCGAAGAGGCCCTCGAGCGAGCCCGTGAAACGCTGCCCGATGCGATTCTCGCCGGGCTCACCCTCGGCGCCGTTGGTGGCGGTTCGCTCGCTCGTGCGCTCCGCGACGATGTGGTGTTGCGCGACGTGCCTGTGATTGTGCTTGGCGCGGACAATTCTCAGTTGCGCCGAGCGGAAGAGCTCGGCGAGGCTGGAGTCAGCGGCCTGTTGCGCGGGGCATCTTCGGAGCTGGTTTTGCAGCGAGTTCGCGAAGTGACCCGCGCCCGTCGAAGTTTGAGTGCCCGACTCTCCGTCGGTGGCCGCGTGCAGGGCCGCCTCGACGAGCTTGCGCCAACGTCGTTGCTTCGCTTGGTCGCGCGCACCACTCCAAACGCGCGCGTTACGTTGCACGGTGGTGATGCGGTCATCGAGGTTGAGCTTCGTGATGGGCAGCCCGTACGTGCCTGCCGCACCGCCGTCGAGGGGGGCCTAAGATACGGCATCGACGCGCTTTCGGCGGTGCTCGCGTTGGGTGCGGGTCGCTTTCTTGTCGAGCATTCGGAGCAGCCGGTTGTCGCCGAACTCTCGGGTTCGCTCGGCGAGGTTTTGGCACTCGCGGTGGCGCGCGTTCGTCGCATGCAAGAAGCGGTTTCAAGCCCAGCGTTGTTGCGCATTGAACGCGTGACGTTTGACCCGGAGATGCTCTCGGGTCTCGTTGCAATGACGCCTGAGCCTGCCCGAACCGTGCTCGCCGCGCTTATGTTGGGACGTGCGCCATGGTCGCTCGTGGAGGCGGGGCAGGCCTCGCTCGAACTCGTCGAGCGCGTTCTCGTGGACGTCGTGCGGCGCAATGGAATCCTTCACTTCGATCGTGCGCAAGAGTCTCTCTTGGTCCGAGCGCCGCGCGCCCTCGTGGACGTGACGCCGGTCCCGGAGCACGTGATGCCGATGGGAGAGCGCTTTGCTCACCGCGTCGTCGCGCCGTCGGTCGCCTTCGTGAGGGCGGCCATGGCGTCGCCTGCTCCTCCCGCCGTTTTCGAGCAAGCGGCCTTCGCGGCGCCCTCAGCATTGCCGTCGCTTCCCGTGCCGGCGGCCACCGAGCGAGACTTCGAGCCCATGACCGAAGCCTTCGACCTTCCGATGGCGGCGCCAACGTCCTGGGTCTCTCCGATGGTCCGTGTCACCACGGCGGACGTACGAGATTCAAGGGTCGACGCCGAAGCCATCTTCGAACCGGTGGAGCAGGATGAGAACCTCGACGTTCCCGTTCGCCACGAGACCCGCTCCGCGAGACCTTCCCTTCGGGGCGAGTCCTCGGCGGCCTCGGAGGGGTCGTCTGCTCCGGTACGGCCGGCCCCCTTCGATAGGCCCGCCCGTGGTGCGCACACTCCGATCCTCGTGTCTCGTCTCGCGGTGAGTCGAGACTCGTTACGCCGATCCACGACGCCGATTTTTAGTTCCGCTGTGCGCGACGGTCAGGGGACCCAGCTTGCGAGCCTCGATCCTGTGGTCGCACACGCTCGCGAGGTTGTAGAACCGTCCGTGGCTCCCTTGCCCGGTGCGGCAGCGGAGCCCGTGATCGCTCTGGTTCCTTTGGTTCCTGTGCGGCCAGAGGTCGAGCGGCGTGCGGTGCCAGAGGTGCTTGTGACTCCGCCTTCGGTGCCCTCGGCCCCCTCGGTCCCACCGTTTGCGGCGTGCATTGCAAGCGCGTCGGAGCCTGCAGTCGTCTTCTTGCCGCCCTCGGCCCTGCCGTCGAGCTACGTGCCAAGCCGTCCGCTCGACGCTCCCCCGAAGAGCACAGCTTTCCGGTTCGTGGCGCCCGTGGTTTTCGCGCTCGTCGGCGTGTCTTTGGCGGTGGCGGCGCGTTGGTGGCGCTATCAAGAACATGCCAAACACGCGGTGACGCCGAGCGACGTTTCCGTGACCGTCCCCAACGCCGTCCGAGCGGAGCTCCCCCAGGCTCACGTGCAAGCTCGTGAGCCCGCGGACCGGCTCGCGAGCGCTCCTGAAGCTCCTTCGGCCGCGATGGCCCCTACGGGTCTTACGGCGCCGACGGCTGCACTTTCGCCGACGGCTCCAGTGGCTCCACTGGCGGAGGGCTCGACTCCGGCGCCGGACGCGGGGAATGACGCCTCGGCGCAGGGAAGCGCGCCCCGCGGCGGCGAGGCGGAAGAAGCTCCCGTTGAGTTGCCGCTCAGTCCGAAGGACCGACGCAAGGTCGACGCCGACCACGGGATCGTCGAGATCGTCGCCGGACGAAAGGATGAGATTTACGTTGACGGAAAGCGTCTCGGAACGGGGCCGACCCAGCGCATCGTGCTCGCGGTGAACGCCGAGAAACACGAGGTTCGGGTCAAGATGCGCGGCGAGGAGCGCGTTCGCTACATCATGGCCAAGGCCGGTGTGAAGCTGCGCTTTCGCCTCGCACCGCCGTGGTCCCACTGACCTCTGACGGCAGGCGTCGCTCCTCACGCGATGGGACTGTCGAATACGTGTTGGGCGGACTGAGATTGAATCCCTCGCTGCCCCACACAACTTCGGAGCACTGACGCTTCGTGGGCCTTCCGAATGCGGACCGCGCTGTAATCGAGGACGCCAAGGTCCGCGACTACCTACTCTCGTCGACCCATCCGGTGGGGCGTTTCAAATCCGTTTGGGGCCTTGATAGGAGGTGCGGTCGCTCTTGGGATCGCGATTCTCTACTACAAGTTCAACAAGCGACTCACCCTCGGCTTCTCCGAGTCGAGTGGCCATTCGCCTGCGATTGTGTTCAAGCCGAGCCTCATCGAAGGGGAAACGATCAACGAGGAGGCTGCTCTCCGCGTTGCGACCATTCTTCGTCAATTGGTGTTTCACGCTAACTCAGCCGGTCCCACCGGAAGGTGAGTCTTCCGTCACCCCGATAGGGTCGGAAGTCTTCACCACGCCGATCTCGTTCGCGAGCGGATCATGCACTGAGCCGACGGTGCGCCCGCTCACCATGGCGTCGACCTCATACGGCTCGCCCTCGAAGGTCGTCGGACCTCTCCAGGCCGTGTTGATGCAGTCGGTCGCCGCGGCAATGTACTCTGGCGAGGCCCCGTCGCCCTCGAACTCCTGGGCGCCGACGATGGTGATCGTCTTCGTAGCGCGGTCGACGATCACCAGCATCTTGCCGCGACGAATTGCACTCACCGAGGGCGGCGGATCACCGACTAGCACGCTAGCAGCCCCGGTGACGACGAGGCTCTCCGACGGGACGTAGCGGCAGCAACCGCGTGCCATGCCGGGGAACCGCTGACTTGCGGCTTGCCCGTCGCGCGACGTCATTCGACGCGGTCGAGGCGTGGCTTGCCAGCTGGACTGGTCGAGCCAAAATGTTCTGCTACGTTCTTCCGGTTTCCAAGAGAGACTCGAAATGAGCGAACAACCTGTGATTTTCGTCGTCGGCGCGGCCGGCGGGATTGGCTCGGCTCTCTGCAGGCGACTGCACCAGCGCAAGTTTCAGCTGGTGCTCGTTGGGCGGAGCGAGGCGCCCCTCCAGGCGCTCGCCGACGAGCTCGATGGACACGTGATTCCTTGCGACGCGCGCGATTTCGACGCGACGAGCGCCGCCGTAGAGCAGGCGTTTGCGCGGCATGGACGGCTCGACGGCGTCGTGAACCTCGCAGGCTCGATCCTGCTCAAATCCGCGCACCTTACCTCGGCTGCCGAGTGGGAGCACGTCCTCGCGGCCAATCTCGGCACGGCCTTTTCCGTCGTGAGGGCGGCGGCGCCCGTTCTGGGACGGAGTGGCGGTGGGTCGCTCGTTTTGGTTTCTTCGGCGGCGGCGAGGATCGGCCTCGCGAACCACGAGGCCGTAGCAGCGGCAAAGGCCGGGGTCGTTGGGTTGGCACGGAGCGCGGCGGCGACCTACGCGTCGCGCGGGGTCCGCGTCAACGTGGTCTCACCCGGGCTCGTGAGAACGCCACTGGCCGAGCGCATCGTCTCGAACGACGCGGCTCTCCGTGCGAGCCAGGCCATGCACGCGCTCGGGCGGATCGGGGAGCCCGACGATGTCGCGCGCGTCCTCGAGTTTTTGCTCGACCCGGCCCACAACTGGATCACCGGGCAGGATTACGGCGTTGATGGTGGGCTCGGCACAATTCGGTCTCGATGATGCGCGCTGCGCGCCTCGGCTGGCCGTCACGTGCCTCGTGTCGGTCCCGCCGCATGCCCTCCTCGGGCAAGGATTCGACGCGCGCGCACACGGTCGCTAGCAGGGCGGGGAACGAAGGTTGGGCGGTCGGGGATGCCTGAAGGTCATACGATTCACCGCGCGGCGCGGGACCACTTGCGCGATCTCGGTGGTCAGCGCGTTGTGGTCACGTCGCCGCAGGGACGCTTCGATGCGGACGTGCTCGTGGATGCGAGCGGTCGCGCGAAACTTCAGCACGTTGAAGCGTATGGCAAGCACCTGTTCTACGTGTTCGAGTCCGAGCGCATCGTCCACGTCCAT
>CANMZR010000288.1 GCA_947502375.1 Polyangiaceae bacterium | reverse complement strand
CGAAAGAGCACCGGTACGCGCGCTGATGCGGGCTGCATCGTCGATCGTCGATGACCTCATTCGCATCGGAGTTCCGTTCGCACGCGACGGAGCCAAACTTCGTCGCCGTCGCCTCGACGGAATGCGTTCACCGCGCGGCGTCTTCGTCGAAGCGCGAACCACCCGGTCCGTCATCGATGCGCTGGATGACCAAGCGACACGACTTGGAATCGAAAGGCTCTCACACCATGCTCTCGAAACCCTCATCGCGGACGCCCGTGGTCGCTTCGCCGGCTGTATCCTTCACGACCGAGCGAACATGCAGCTCGTCATCGTCGAAGCTCAGGTGCTCATTCTGGCCCTCGGCGGGAGCGAACTCACGCTGGCCGGGTCGGCCACGGCCGTCGCGACAGAGGCGGCATTGGCGGTCGCCTTCGACTCCGGTGCCACCCTCGCAAACATGGAGTTCATACAGACGATGCCCGCGGCCATTTGGCTCGGTCCGCGCGTTCAGAGCTCGCCGCGTGGCCGGCGCGCCGTCGTGCCGTCGAGTTCACTCATCGGTGAGGGCGCCGGTTATTGGTTGCCGGCCGAGCCAGCCGAGCGTCGTCTCGGGCGCGAAGTGCCGCGCGACGAACGCCGTCCGTTTCTCGAGACGTCGTTTCCGGGATGGGGTTCCGCCGCACCGAATGATCTCACGACCCGCGTGGTTCGGGAAGAGCTCGCAAAAGGAGGCCTTTACGACCACCGCCGGGGAAAACATCAGCCTCTCGTTTACCTCGACCTCAGCCATCTCCCGGAACGCCACCTCCGCGAACGCGTAGGTAGCGAACTCGACCTTTACCGTCGGCTCTCAGGCGCCGATCCGTACCGGGGCCCATTGCCAATCCACCCCGCGCTGTCGGACCGACTTGGGGGCTTATGGGTCGACTTTGACGCATGCGAAAATGGTGACCTGCGCGCCGACTCCCCGCGCAATCATGCGACGACCCTCGAAGGGGTTTACGCCTGCGCTGGAGCGACGCACCTCTACCATGGCGCGAACCGATTGAGCGGCAACCTGCTGCTCGCCGACTTGTTCGGAGCGCGTTCAGCCGCGAGTGCCGCCCGCGCTTATCGAGCAGGCCACGAAGCGAGCAAAACTCAGCCATTCTTTGAACGGGCCCTCGCAACGACGCAAGCGGTCTACCAAGAAATACGACTGCGCAAAGGTGGCGAGGCACCCGTCGTTCTGCAGGCCCGGCTTCGCGAACTCCTTCACGCGAAGGCCAGCTTCAGCCGCCACGGCTCGGGACTGGAGAGTCTGTGCGAAGACCTTGTTGACCTCACCGAAGCGACGGCACGAGCGCGCGCGCGCGATGATGCGAACGCTACGAATCGTGGAGTGGCCCTGATTCGCGATCTCGAACACGCCACGCTACTCGCGACCATCACGGCGCGTTCAGCCCTGCTCCGACGGGAGAGTCGTGGGGTCCACCATCGCAGCGACGAGACCGGCTCGAGTTCGCTAAAAGATGAAACAATCGCGCGAGCAAAGCCGCGACTCACACTCGTGCGGCGCCACGAAGCTGGCTTGCAATTTGAGCAACGTGCGCGAAGCCCGCTGCAATCGGAAGGCTGCGAAAGATCAGCGTTCATCAACGAAGAAGGGGTGACGGAAACCACGCACCCGCGGCGCTATTCGGACACGCCATGACCCCTCCCCCGATGCACCGTGCACACGTGATGTTGCGCGTTCGGCGCCAGGATTCGCCCGAAGCGATGCCTTACTTTGACGAGTTTCGTGTCACGCTTGCGCCGCGACTCACCATCGCCGAAGCCCTCGACGGGATCGCACTCCACCCGATGACGACCCGAGGGGAGCGCGTAACCCCGATCGCTTACACCTGGGGCTGCGCCGGCCTCGGTTGCGTCTCGTGCATGCTTGTGGCGGCGCGCCGTCCGGTCGCGGCGTGCGAGACCCTCCTCGAGGAAGTTGTCGAGCCAGGAGGGCAGCTCGTTCTCGAGCCGCTCGGAAAATTAGGCGTCATCCGAGATCTGCTCGTCGACTCGGGGCGCTTGCGCAACGAACGAGTCAAGCTTGGCGGATTCAGCACCCCCGAGGAGCCCGCAAGCCCACTGCTCGCGACCGATGCCTCTTCCTTACGGCTCTCACCGCTAGGGGAGCTGCTATCGCGCTGCACCCGCTGCGGCGCGTGCGTGGAGGCATGCCCCGAGACGCGAGCCGAAGGCGGATTCGTCGGAGCCGCTGCGTTTGTCGCGAGCCAGCTCGCCGATGCCCGGGACCTCGAAAGCGAGAGCGCCGCGGCTCACGTCGCGACAAGCCTGCTCGCCACGGCGCGGGCAACACGGCGGTCGAATCGCCACCTGGCGCTCGCTCACGCAGGTGGCATTCACGAATGTGGTGATGCACAGCGCTGCCTTGCCGTCTGCCCCGTCCACTTACCCCTCGACGAGGTGCTGGGTCGAGCCGCGCGCGATGCCATCGCCCAATCGTTCCGTCGACGCTGAGCTTTCGAGCTTCCGAGATGGCGAGTGCGGCGGTTTGCCTTACGGACCCGCTGGCCCTTACTTGCCTCGCGTGTCCGTCCGGCGGTGAGGAACCTGGACGTCCTTTTCGAGCGCGCAGTGAATCGCTGTCTCGTAACCGGCATCCGCGTGGCGAAAAATTCCCATCCCTGGGTCGGCGGTGAGCACGCGTTCGAGTCGCCGTGCGGCCTCATCGGTTCCGTCCGCCACGACGACCATTCCGGAGTGAATCGAGTTCCCGATGCCGACCCCGCCGCCATGGTGGAGACTGACCCAGGAGGCACCGCACGCCGTCGTGGCAAGCGCACTCAACAGCGGCCAGTCGGCGATCGCGTCGGACCCGTCCTTCATGGCCTCGGTTTCGCGAAATGGAGACGCTACCGAACCGCAGTCGAGATGATCACGGCCGATCACAAGCGGCGCCTTGACCTTGCCCGTGCGAACCAGCTCATTGAACGCAAGCCCCGCCTTTGCGCGGTCTCCGTAACCGAGCCAGCAAATGCGCGCGGGCAGCCCCTGGTAAGCAATGCGCTGTTGCGCCAACGTGATCCAGCGGGCTAGGTCGGGGTCGTTCGGCACGCACGCGAGCACCGCCTCGTCCGTGGCAGCGATGTCGGCCGGATCACCAGATAGCGCAACCCATCGAAACGGACCCTTGCCTACGCAAAAGAGCTCGCGCACGTAAGCGGGCACAAACCCCGGGATATCGAACGCCTTCTCGCAGCCGGCTTCCATGGCACAGGTGCGCAGATTGTTGCCGTAGTCGAAGACTTCGCTGCCCCTTCGCTGAAACTCGAGCATCGCTTCGACTTCCACACGCATGGAAGCCTTGGCTCGCTCGACATACGTCTTTGGCTCGCTCACGCGGAGTTTTGCGGCAGTTTCGAGCGAAAGACCCTGCGGAACGTAACCGACGAGGGGATCGTGGGCCGCAGTCTGGTCGGTCACGAGCGCGGGACAGATGCCGCGGAGCACGAGCTCTGGATACACATCGGCCGCGTTCGCGCACACCGCGAAGGAACGAGCATCACCGGCGAGGGCCGCACGCGCCACCTTCTCGAGGGCTTCGTCGAGCGTACCGACCAGCTCATCCACGTAGCGTGTGCTCAACCGCTTTTCGATCCGCGCGGGATCGATCTCGATCGACAGGGAAGGTAGCCCTGCGAAGGTTGCGGCGAGCGGCTGCGCGCCACCCATTCCACCGAGCCCCGCCGTGAGAAGCCATAGGCCGGAGGTCGTTCCAGTGCGGGCGATGTAGGCCTTGCGTGCCGCGACGAAGGTCTCAAACGTTCCCTGAACGATGCCCTGCGAACCGATGTAAATCCACGACCCGGCGGTCATCTGGCCATACATCGTAAGACCGAGCGCTTCGAGGCGGCGGAACTCGTCCCAGGTGCCCCATCGCGGCACCAAGTTCGAATTCGCGAGCAGCACTCGTGGGGCATCACGGTGCGTCTTCAACACACCGACGGCTTTGCCCGACTGAACCAGCAGCGTCTCATCATCTTCGAGCGTTTGCAGCTCACGGACGATGACGTCGAAGGCTTCCCAGGAGCGCGCCGCCTTGCCCGTACCGCCATAGACGACGAGGTCTTCGGGGCGTTCCGCAACGTCGGGGTCAAGGTTGTTGCAGAGCATCCGCAAAGCGGCCTCCTGCACCCACCCCTTGCAGCTGAGCTCGGAGCCTCGCGCGGCTCGGATCGTTCGTTTCGTCATGCTCTCATCTGCTCCGCGAGGTGACCGCTCAGGTTCGCTCGGCAGGCTCGGCGACAGCGAGGTCCGTGCTCGTGAAGACTTCATGAAAGTCGAGTACGTTCGGCCCCGCGAACATCTCTTTCGGCGCGCGATTTTTGTGTGCCTCGGCAAACGCTTCGCTCTGCGTCCATGCAACAAAATCCTCGATTTTGTGCCACCAGGTCTTTACTTCGTAGAACCCCTGGCTTTCGGGATCGGCAACGAACGAAGCCGTCGACCGGTCGAACTTGAGTGGCCGCGGACGGTGAACTTCATTCCGGATGAACCCCGGCGCGGTGTCGACGAGATGTGCCCGATGGCGAAAGCGATCCTCAAAGTCAATTTCGTGCCCGACGGCCACGGGAATGCGGTTGGTCACCACGATCATGACGTTGAGGTACGGGTTCAGCGGGCCCGGCGCAAGGTCTTACGCCTCGCCCCAGCTCCGAAGGTGCGGTAGCACTCAGCGCATGAGCGAGCAGCAGTTTGGGTTTCACAGCACCGCCGAAGAGGTAAGCGCCGGAGTCGATCTTCGCGGAAAGACGTGGCTGGTCACGGGCGTGAACTCAGGCATCGGCAAGGAGTCGGCGCGGGTGCTTGCGCTACGCGGAGCCCGGGTCATCGGAGCTGCGCGAACCGCGGCCAAAGCCGAGGAGACCTTTCGCGAGCTCGGCATCGAAGGCACACCGCTCGCCTGTGAGCTCTCGGATCTCGCATCCGTACGCGCGGCCGTGAACCAAGTTCATGAACGCGGAGATGCACTCGACGGCATTCTCGCAAACGCCGGGATCATGGCCCTGCCGAATCTCGCTCAGGTGCACGGCATCGAGCTTCAGTTCTTCACGAACCACATCGGTCACTTCGTCTTGACGACGGGACTCCTAGAGCGACTTGGGGCGGGGGGACGCGTCGTCGTGGTTTCGAGTGGGGCGCACCGTTATGCCGGCCCCCTTGGGCTCGAGCTTGAAAATATCTCGGGCTCGGAGGACTACCATCCGTGGCGCATGTACGGCCGCTCGAAGCTCGCGAACATTCTCTTCGCCCGGAGCCTTGCATCCCGTTTCGCAACCGACGGCAGCAAACGCACAGCTTTTTCGCTGCATCCGGGCGTCATTGCCACGAACCTGACCCGTCACATCGAGGATGCCGCCGCGCTGATGGCACCGATGAAGGCGACGATGAAGTCGATTGAGCAGGGCGCAGCCACCTCCGTTTACGTCGCCACCCACGCTGGGCTCGAGGGGCTATCGGGTCAGTACTTTTCCGACTGTGCCGTGGCCAAGACGCTCGCGCAAGGCACCGACGACGCGCTCGCGGAAGAGCTTTGGCGGACCACCGAGCGCTTGGTTGCCGAGCTGACTTGAGCCAGCGACGCCAGGCGAAAACCGACCGATCGACACCGCGGATTGACACCGGGCTGAGCACGTGCATAATTCGCTCCCCGTTCACAGCGGATTGCGGAGAATGTCATGAAGAATCCGATCGTTCAAGCCCTCGAAGCCTCCCTTATTCGTAGCGATCTGCCTGAGTTTCGCTGCGGTGACACGGTGAAGGTCAACTACAAGGTCGTCGAAGGCGACAAGACCCGCATCCAGGTTTTTCAGGGGGTCGTCATCAAGCGTCACCGAGCCGGTGCGCGATCGACCTTTACGGTCCGGAAGGTCAGCTTCGGTACCGGAGTCGAGCGTAGTTTTCCGCTCCACAGTCCGCGCATCGAGTCGATCGAGATCGCATCGAAAGGCCTGGTCCGTCGGTCGCGGCTCTTTTACCTTCGTGAACGCTCCGGCAAGGCCGCGCGCGTACGCAACGTCAAAGACCGTTGAACGAGCCGTGGAGAGGGCAGCTCTCCACGAGAACCTTGAGGAGAATCTCCTCGCGAATCTCCTCGAGAAAGCCGGTCCCGAAAGGATTCCTTCGGTGTCGGCTTTCTTTATTGTGCCGCCTAGACGCGCCCAGACTATGCTCGCTGGCGTCGGTCTGGGGCGGGCGCGGGGATTCTGTCGCGCCTCGCGGAGGCCATCGAGGACGTGATGACGAAGTGTCTGCGTTGCGGTTCCGATAACCTTCCGAGTTCGAGCCAATGCCAGGTGTGCAGCGCTCCGCTGCCGACCGCCGCTGCCAGGGCCTCAGCGCCCCCGGAGTTTGGACAGCCGCCGGGTTTCGGGCCGCCACCAGCGCCGCCACCGGGTTTCGGGTCGCCACCGGGTTTCGGGCCGCCACCAGCGCCGCCACCGGGTTTCGGGTCGCCACCGGGTTTCGGGCCGCCACCA